>NZ_NOYB01000030.1:0-38294 GCF_002258235.1 Rhodococcus sp. 06-470-2
GTTGGGCCGGATTGCGAAGGGCAGGTCGAGGGCAGAGCTGTGCCGTGTGCCCCTGCCGACGGGAGTGTGGGTACAGAACAGCGCTGCGGCGGAGGTCAGTGATTGCGTGCGTCGTTGCCTGTCTGCGCCTGCCCCGGTCGCTGCGTTGTTGGTCGCCGGCGGTGGTGGTCCCGGCACCGGCGGGACTGTCCTGGGTTGCTCGGGTCGATCCGAAGCAGAAGGAGTTCGGGTTCGATCGGGTGCAGTGCTGGGCGGCATCGGTGTCGGTGCAGGTGCCGGATCCGGTGTTCGAGGTGGTTCTCCGGTCGGGACGGGTGTCGAACTCGATGTGCCGACCGCACCTCGTGCCGATGCTGCATGCACGGCTGCTGGATCTGAGTCACGGTCGGGATCTGTTCCCGGGTCGGACGCAGATCCCGCCGCTGTCGGTGGTGCTGATGCGGTTGCTGTCGCGTCGGTAGTAGAAGGCGAGGCGGTCGTGCTCGTTGCGGTCGCGCTGGTCGGCGAGGGCGCGGGCGTGGGCGATGCTGCGGTGGACAATTCGTTCGCCGGTCCCGTTTTCGGAGTTGTCCTCGTATCGGTATCGGTGCCCGTTGCTGCGCAGGACTCGGCCTCGGTCTCAGTGCCCGATGCGCACTCGGTGTCGGGGTAGCTGTGGGTCTCGGTTGCGTTTGTCTGCGTAACCCTGTTCGGCGCTGATACTGATGCGGAGGTCGACCTCGTTGCTGATCTGGAGTCGGGCTCCGTTTTCGTTGTTGCCGTATCCGTGTCCGCTGTCGCTCCCGACCCTGGGTCCTGTTCCTGCGTCTGCTTTTTCGGTGTTCGTTCCCATTCCCCCGTTTCCGGGTTCTGCACGGCCAGTCCGAGTTTCTCGGCGAGGGTGACTGCGTCGGTGAGCAGGATCTGCCACTGACTGCTGCGCGCCAACTCCCGAGCGAGGTCAGGATCGATGGAACCGTGCCCGGCCAGATACGCCGGGTTCGCAAGCAACCCGATCAGGGTGGCGATGTCGACGGTGACCATCGTCAACGGCACCCGCCGATCGGGCAACACCGCATCCGCTTTCGGGCAGTCCTCCCGTCGGCACAGGCACGCCAGTCGGGGTTCGCCGTGCATGCGGGCCATGAACGCATCGCACAGGCGTTCCTTCTTCCCGCGCGGGTCTTTCGGGCACAAGGTGTCGGCCATCTCCTCGAGCAACTGCCACGCAGCGGCAGCTTCCGGGGCGGTCAACTCCGCCCGGATTCGCGCCAGTTCCCCGGCCGGGGTGTAGGTGACGGTCCGGAACCTCTTCGCGAACTCGCGTAGTGCTGCTGCTTCTTCCGGGGCGACCCGCAGCAGGATGTCCCAGATCTCCTTCTCGAGCGGACCCGGCGACAACCGGTGGGCTGCTTCGACGACCTCGGCTTCGACGGAGGTGACGATGTCGTCGGAGAGATTGTCGAGGATCCGGCACACCGTGCGCACCCGCGGAAGGTCGACCTCACCGGTCTCGAATGCTTTCCGCAGCAGTGGGAGTCGGGTGTGCAGGGCGACGCCGACCGAGATATACGATTCGGCGACCGTCGCCGAGCACCCCAACGCGACTGCCATTTCGGTGCGCCCGTATCGGCTGTAGTGCTTGTACTTGATGTCGTGGGTGATCCAGCTCCGATGAACCTCGTAACAGGCGGTGATCTTGCGGGCCGCCTGCCGATTCTCCGCACGCGCGGCAGCGGTCAACGCCTCCAGTGACACAGCTGGCAGTGCACCCATCTTTCACCCCCCGGCGAGCAGCATTTCAGAACGTGCGTTCGAACTGAAAGAAGACTAACCCGGGCCACCGACAAGAAACGGAAGGGCGGTTGGGGAGTGCCGACTTGTATGCCCGAAGGCGGTGATCGGCCGGTGTACGGGCTGTCGTCACGCCGATCGAGAAGTCCGGCCACACCGTATATGTCGGCGGAGCCGATTACCTCGACGAGTTCGTGTCGGGGTAATCGGCTCCGTTCGACTGAATATCTGTTGTGGAACCGGGCAATCAGCTACCGAGGACGCAGAACTGGCCGCTCGTGAGGTTCAGTGCCAGAGACAGGGGTCCCACACAATCGACGCCCTGAGCCTCCGAGGTAGCGCCGGATCCCCACCCGGCGACTGCGAGGGTTGTCTGCCCGGCATCGGCCCACGAGTGCGCGATTCCGCCACCGAGTGCCAGTGCGTAGGCAGTGCCCGCATTCTTGCTCGCTCCGAGGGCGACGCCGTATCCGTTGGCGTACGTGGTCGTCGCGCCGGGGCCGTCGTTGACGCTGACTGCGGTGCCACTGTCGGCAGCACCTGCGGTGGCCCGTCCGGTGCCGTTCGAGGTCGCTCCGCAGCTCGCGGTGTCGTCGACCTGGATGTCGTTGGCCGAAGGCGGAGACACGCAGTTGACGGGGGCTGCCGACGCAGTGGCCGTGCCCGACAGGGCGGCGACCGTCAATCCCGAGCCCATGGCGAATATTGCTGCGGTGCGGGCAATTCGACTGGAGAACCGACTGGATGTGCGCGCGGAGGAGGAGTTGGCGGACGAGAAACGGGGCAGGGAAACAGAGAACAAAAGAAAGCTCCTTCACGAGCGAAACGGGCCGGTGCGGCACACGGTACCCCGCCCCGCCAGTCCATGGCAGCAAGCAGGCGCAGTTTGTGTAACGGTGCCGCAGGCATCCGGTGACGGATCGCCGTAGAAGTCCGGTTTCGCGCACCCCGGCTGCCGCGGTTGGGACCGTCCGAGCCATGTTCAAGTCGCCATCGTGCTCGGTGTCCGATGCGGCGAATTATGTTCCATCTCTTGATATTTCAGTGCATCGAACAGATCTCTTGCTCGTGCCAGAGGTGGCTGGGGGCTCCGAGCGGCAGCAATCCTGGGTGCCGGGCGAACGAAAGAAAATCGTTACCGGACAGCTGCCGATTGTCGCCGACGATTTGTCGACGCTCACAATGAGTTTCACCGCCGATACCGAAGGCAGCCGTTCGCCTCCGTCGGAGAGTTCTACGTAGTGGTGCAGGTCGTGCACCGGCATCCCGACAACCGCATCCGGGTCGGCAACACGGTCGGTCGGCCGCGAGTAGGGCGTCGCCGGCCGTCCCGGTCAGCGCGCGCTCGAACGCAAACCCGTCAGACGCTGCCTTCGTACCCGTGTTGCCGCCATGCTTCGTACATCGTCACTGCTGCCGCGTTCGCCAGATTCAACGATCGGCGGCCCGGAATCATCGGAATACGGAGTCGATCGGTCACGTGTGGGTCGTCCAGGACGTCGTCGGGCAATCCTGTGGGTTCCGGTCCGAACAGGAGGACGTCGCCGGGTTCGTACGCGACGTCCGCGTAGGACCGGGAAGCGTGCGCGGTGTAGGCGAACACGCGAGTCGGTGCGAGCGCCGACCAGGCCGAGGGCAGGTCCGCGTGCACCGTCACCGAGGCCAGATCGTGGTAATCCAAGCCTGCCCGCTTGAGTTTCGGCTCGGACATGTCGAAGCCGAGCGGGCCCACCAGATGCAGTTCGCAGCCGGTCCCGGCGACCAGGCGTATTGC
Source organism: Rhodococcus sp. 06-470-2 (assembly GCF_002258235.1). Lineage (NCBI taxonomy): Bacteria > Bacillati > Actinomycetota > Actinomycetes > Mycobacteriales > Nocardiaceae > Rhodococcus > Rhodococcus sp. 06-470-2. Next base: position 3,548 of record NZ_NOYB01000030.1, read on the forward strand.
GTTGCCGGTGTTCTGTGGAATGCGGGGCTCGAAGAACATGAGTCGAAACACCCGGTTCACTCTGCCATCACGAGCCCGGGAAGTATGGGGCAGGTGGACGACGAACAGACGATCGGTGAGGATTTTTCCGACACGCGGCTCGACGGGCAGGAGTGGACCGGCAGGCAGTTCGTTCGATGTACCTTTCGCGACGCGGACATGAGCGGCGTCCGAACCGACTCGGTGGTGTTCACCGAATGCGACTTCACCGGTACCGACCTGACCGAATCGGTTCATACGAACTCTGCATTTCGATCGTGCACTTTCACTCGGACCAATCTGCAGCACAGCACTTTTCGCCATTCGACCATGATGGGCTCCGTGTTCGTCGACAGTCGCATGCGTCCAGCGACCTACGACGAAGTCGACTTCACCCTCGCATCGCTGGGCAACGCGGACCTTCGCGGCCTCGATCTGACGGGGTGCCGGATGCGGGAAGCGAACCTCGTGTTCGCAGACTTCCGGAAGGCAACCGTGCGCTCGGTCGATTTCTCGGGTGCCAGGGCAATCGATGCGAAGTTCGACGAGGCGGATCTTCGTGGAGCCGTCGCCGACGCATCTCTGTGGGTGAGCGCGAGCGTGCGCAACGCGAAGATCGAACTGATGCAGGCGGTGGCCTATGCGGCAGCTCATGGGCTCGTCGTCGAGGGTTGACGGTGGTGATCGGACCGGTGCGCCGCTGCTGACGCCGAACCTGGAACAATGACCGGGTGACTGCAACGATTCTCGATGGCAAAGCGACCCGTGACGAGATATTCGTCGATCTCACCGCCCGCGTGGCAACGCTGCGTGAGAAGGGCATCACCCCAGGTCTGGCGACCGTGCTGGTGGGCGATGATCCGGGTTCGGCCGCGTACGTCCGGGGCAAGCACAACGACTGCGCCAAGGTCGGCATAACCTCGATTCGTCGCGATCTGCCCGCGGACATCACCCAGGCAGATCTCGAAGCCGTCATCGACGAACTCAATGCCAACCCCGAATGCACCGGCTACATCGTCCAGCTGCCCTTGCCGAAGCATCTCGACGAGAACGCTGCGCTCGAGCGAATCGATCCGGACAAGGACGCCGACGGTCTGCACCCGATCAATCTCGGACGGCTGGTACTGGGCAAGGATGCCGCACTGCCGTGTACACCTCGCGGGATCGTGCACCTGCTGCGCCGCTACGACGTTGCTCTCGACGGTGCGCACGCGGTGGTCATCGGCCGCGGAGTGACGGTGGGGCGACCCATCGGCCTGTTGCTCACGAGGCGTTCCGAGAACGCAACAGTGACGTTGTGCCACACAGGAACTCGTGATCTGGCCGCCGAGGTCTCACGCGCGGACATCGTCATCGCTGCTGCCGGAGTGCCCGGATTGATCACTGCGGACATGGTCAAGGCGGGTGCTGCGGTGCTCGACGTCGGGGTCACCCGCACCGAGGACGGACTGCGCGGCGACGTCGCAGGCGATGTCGCAGAGGTGGCCGGATTCCTGTCGCCCAACCCCGGAGGTGTCGGCCCGCTGACGCGGGCCTTCCTGCTCACCAATGTCGTCGAACGCGCCGAGCGCGTCGCTGCCGAGAGCTGAGCGAACCGGACGTGAACCATCCAGAGGATGCGCGGCGGGAGCTCGACACGGGATTTCGCGCTGCAGTCACGCGCAATCTACCGATCGTCGCAGTCTCGGTCGTCGTCCTCGCCGCGCTGATTCTGGTGCTGGCCGATCGCTGGCGGCGCGGCGCATTCATCTTCGGATGCGCCGCACTGCTGGCGGCTGTCCTGCGGCTGTGCCTGCCCGAAACACGAGTCGGCACACTGCAAGTGCGCAGTCGTGTGTTCGATGTGCTGGCGCTGGGCTGCGTCGGCGGAGCGATCGTTTTTCTGTCGCTGTCGATCGATCCGCTGGGGACCGACTGACCTTGTCCGGCGGTGTCAGCGCCGTCCGAGGCGGGCCAGCTCCATCGTCTCGGCGAGCAGCTTCGCCACCGAATCGGCCTCGGTGAGGAAGCCGTCGTGTCCGTCGCGAGACTGGATCACTTCGAGTCCGCGGCACTGCGGGAGTTCGCGAGCGATCTCCTTCTGCAGCCGAAGCGGATACAGGCGATCGGAGTCGACTCCGCCGACGATCGTCGGAACCGGCGTGGACGCAAGAGCTTCGGCCACTCCGCCGCGGCCACGGCCCACATCGTGACGGTTCATTGCCTCACTGAGCAGTACGTACGTCGCCGCGTCGAACCGGTTGACGAGTTTGGCAGCCTGATGCTCCAGGTAGCTCTGTGCGGAGTATCTGCCGCCGGCCCACGGGTCTTCGTCGTTCTGCGGTGTGTTCCCGAACCTGTTGTCGAGTTCGCTCTCGGTCCGGTACGTCAGGTGCGCGATGCGTCGCGCGATGCCGAGTCCGGCGGTCGGCGAGGTGCCGGTGTCGTGGTAGTTGCCGCCGAGCCATCCTGGATCGGCCTTGATCGCGGCGATCTGTGTCGTCTGGGTACCGATCTGGTCGGCAGTTGCCCTGGCGCCGACTGCCAGGACCAAGGCGGCCGCCACTCGGTCGGGATGGCCCACGATCCATTCGAGAGTGCGCATCCCGCCCATCGAGCCGCCGACGACGGCGGCGAACCGCTCGATTCCCAGCACGTCGGCCACGGCCGCCTCGGCAGCGACCTGATCACGGATGGAGATGTCCGGGAAGCGAGATCCGTACGGCATGCCGTCGGGAGAAATGCTGCTCGGGCCCGTGGTCCCGCCGCAGCCGCCGAGCACGTTCGTCGCCACGACGCACCACTCGTCGGTGTCGATGGGGCAGCCGGGACCGACCATTCCGTTCCACCAACCGGGCAGAGCGTGATCGGCATCCGGCGGACCGGATACATGCGAGTCCCCGGTCAGGGCGTGCTCGACGAGCACGACGTTGCTGCGGTCGGTGGCGAGTTCGCCCCAGCGTTGCACCGCGACGGTGACCTGGGGGATTCGAGCGCCGTTCTCGAGATCGAGACCACCGATGTCGATGGTTCCCAACCGCCCGTCCGGAGACGGAAGTACCGCCTCCGGACGAACGCCTGTGTCGCAGCTGTGGCTCAAGATGCCGCCGCGCTGAATCCGACCTCGAGGTCGGCGATGATGTCGTCGATTCCCTCGATGCCCACGGCGAGACGCACCAGGCCGGGAGTGACACCCGACGCCAGCTGCTCTTCCGGAGTCAGCTGGGAATGGGTGGTGGAAGCGGGATGGATGACGAGTGAACGCACGTCTCCGATGTTAGCGACGTGGCTGTGGAGAGTGAGTGCGTTGACGAACTTCTTGCCCGCGTCAACGCCTCCCTTCAGCTCGAACGCGATGATCGCGCCCTGCCCCTTCGGCAACAACTCCTGCCCGCGCTGGTACCACGGCGAGGATTCGAGTCCGGCGTAGTTGATCGAGACGACGTCGTCGCGACCGGCGAGGAAGGCGGCAACCTTCTGTGCGTTCGCCACGTGCCGCTCGATCCGAAGGCTCAACGTTTCCAGACCCTGGCTGATGAGGAAGGCGTTGAACGGCGAGACCGCAGCACCGATGTCGCGCAACAGTTGAACGCGTGCCTTCAGCGCGAATGCGGGCGCACCGAGATCGGCGAACACGACGCCGTGGTAGCTCGGATCCGCGGTGGTGAAGTTGGGATGACGGCCCTGCGTCCAATCGAACGTCCCGCCGTCCACGATGACGCCCGCGATCGCCGTTCCGTGGCCGCCGAGATACTTCGTCGCGGAGTGCACCACGATGTCGGCCCCGTGCTTCAACGGCTGCAGCAGGTACGGCGTCGCCACCGTGTTGTCCACGATCAGCGGGATGCCGTTCTCGTGGGCCACGGCCGAGATCCCCGGGATGTCGAGAATGTCGTTCTTCGGGTTCGAGATCGACTCGCCGTAGAACGCCTTGGTCGACGGAGTGATCGCGGCACGCCACTGCTCGAGATCGTCGGGATCGTCGACGAACGAGACGGTGATGCCCAGCTTGGGGAGCGTGTAGTGGAACAGGTTGTACGTGCCGCCGTAGAGCCGCGGGCTCGACACGATGTGGTCGCCTGCCTCCGCGAGATTGAGGATCGCGAACGTCTCGGCGGCTTGACCCGATGCGAGCAACAACGCCGCGACTCCACCTTCGAGGGCGGCGATGCGCTGCTCGACGACATCCTGCGTCGGGTTGATGATGCGGGTGTAGATGTTGCCGGGTTCTGCCAGGCCGAACAGGGCAGCTGCGTGATCGGTGTTGTCGAACGTGTACGAGGTGGTCTGGTAGATCGGCAACGCACGAGCCTTGGTGGTGCCGTCCGGAGTCTGGCCCGAGTGGATCTGCTTGGTCTCGAAGCTCCAGTCGGCGGCAGGATCGGTGAACGGATCCTCGGTGGGGGCCCCGGTGGCGTCGACGACGTCCGGTGTGGAATCGGTCATGGCTGGTGATACTCCGTTTTCTTTGGACGAGTCCGTCTAAGACGATTCGAATGTCGAATGAAGCTCGAGAAGTCGAGCGCTACGGGGCGTATCGGTACAGCAACACATGAGAGAACCTCCTGACAGGCTTCGGACCCTGGGGGCCGAAGGTTCAGTGGGTCCGCTTCCTGCGGACCCGCGCTTGTCGATACGGCACTCGCATACCGGATCGGCCTGGTCGTTCACCCGGGGCACCCCACCGCGGTTGGAGGGTTGCCGGCCAGCAAGCCGGGGCTCGATGCTGGCACTCATGACCTGGCGAATATCCTAGCGGGTGACGGCACATCACCGGAACAAGGGCTCGGCCGGAACTCGAGCAGATGCTCGGGTGAGGACTATCACCGCTCGTAGACGCGAAAACGGGACACCTTCGGGAAGACAATTGACCGGAGCTACGTTCCTGCTTCGGTCGGCCTTCTTTCACAGGCTCGACTCCAGGACGCTTCCTCTGCCCCCGATCTCCACACGAAGGTTGTATTGCTGTGACTGTCACCGATTCCGCTCTTGCCCGAGTCAGCGCTGCGCGCGGCAAGGTGTCGAGTGGCCTGAGTGTCAGTCACCGACCGCACTCCACCCGCCGCAAGCTCGCGATGCTGGCTCTGTCCATCGGCGGCTTCGGAATCGGCACCACGGAGTTCGCGTCGATGGGTCTGTTGCCGGACATCGCGACGACGATGGGGATCTCCGAGCCCTCGGCCGGCCACATGATCTCCGCGTACGCGCTCGGTGTGGTCGTCGGTGCCCCGACCATCGCAGCCCTGGCTGCCCGCGTTCCGCGCCGGATGTTGCTGTTGGCGCTGATGGTGGCCTTCACCCTCGGAAACCTCGGCACCGTGTTCGCGCCGAGCTTCGACGAGCTGGTGGCCTCGCGATTCGTTGCGGGTCTGCCGCACGGTGCGTACTTCGGTGTTGCGGCCCTGGTCGCTGCCCACCTCGCCGAACCCGGCAAACGAGCCAAGGCCGTGGCGATGGTGATGATGGGACTCTCGGTCGCCAACGTCGTCGGCGTACCGGTGGCGACCTGGATCGGGCAGGCGCTGGGATGGCGCAGTGCGTTCACTCTCGTGGCCGTCATCGGTGCCCTCACCGTCGCCGCGCTCGTTCTCTGGATGCCGCGACTCGACGCGATGCCGACCACCAGCCCCATCACGGAGCTCGGCGCACTGCGCCGCAGCCAGGTGTGGATGACCCTGTTCGTGGGCATCGTCGGATTCGGCGGCATGTTCGCGGTGTACACCTACATCGCGTCGACGCTGACCGATGTCGCCGGGCTGGCCCGCGCACTCGTCCCGGTCGCCCTGATGATCTACGGCCTGGGAATGGTCGCCGGAAACTACGCGGGCGGATGGCTCGCCGACCGTTACCAGCTCAAGGGCACCTTCGTCGGCCTGGCCGCCACTGCCGTGTTCCTTGCGGTGTTCGTCGTGGCCGCACACAACCCGATCACCGCGCTACTGCTGGTGTTCCTCATCGGTGCGTCCGGCTCCTCGGTGGTACCCGGTCTGCAGACGAGGTTGATGGACGTGGCCGAGGACGCCCAGACGCTCGCCGCATCGCTCAACCATGCCGCGTTCAACCTGGCCAACGCCATCGGAGCGGCAGTCGGTGGTGCCGTGATCGCCGCCGGATTCGGCTACACGGCACCCGCCGCTGTCGGCTCGGGCCTGGCGGTGGCCGGTCTCGGTGTTCTCGCCACCGCCATGTGGATGGACAAGCGTTCGGCTGCGTAGAGTCGCGCCGAATCAGCCGGTGATGGTCGCGGCAGTTCCCCCGAGAGCTTCGGTCAGTGCCGGGGTGAGCTTGTCGATCACGTACGGCAGGCTGAGCACGCTGGTGAAGTAGATCGCTCCTGCCGTCACACCGTCGGTGAACACGAGGTTGCCGTCCTTCACCGGCTCGAGTGCGTTGTACACCGCTTCCTTCTCCAACTGTGCGCGGTCGCCGGGCTCCTCGGTTCCCCAGATCAACACGTCGGCCGCGTTCAGAACCGACAGGTTCTCCAGCGGGATGCTCGCCTGCGCACTGCCGTCGGCAGGCACGTACGCGTCGATGTCATCCGGGATGACGAAGCCCAGTTTCGTCAGGAAGTCCGTGCTCAACCCGTCCTGGTACGCGATCGCCTTGCCCTCGTAGAACGCGTTCTGGAGGAAGATCGCCTTCTTGCCGGCAAATTCGGGGTGGGCGGCCGCAGCGTCGACGAACTTCTGGTTCACGCCCTCGATCAATGCGTCGATCTCGGACTTCTTTCCGAGTGCACGGCCGATCTTCTCGGCCTGGATGTCCCAGGGTTCGAAGTAGGCAGTCGATGCGTCGGACTGTGCGAGCGTCGGCGCGATGTCGCTGAGCGTGCTGTAGCTCTCCGCCGTGAGACCTGCGTTGGTGGCGATGATCAGATCGGGCTCGAGTGCGGCGATCTTCTCCGTCTCGAATCCGTCGTCGTTCGAGAGCACCTCGGGCTGTGCGTCGCCCAACGCTGCCTGGGCCCACGGCCAGGTGGCGTACGGCTGGTTGCCGTACCACTCGGTGACCCCGACGGGTATCACGCCGAGTGCCAGGACCGTGTCCTGCTCGGTGTACCCGGCCACCACGACGCGAGTGGGCTCGTCCGGGACGACGGTCTCACCGAACGCGTGCTCGATCGTCACCGGGAACGCCGCCGAAACGGACGCGCCACCGGCCGTCGGCGGTGCCTCGTCGGCGGAACTCGAGCACGCAGTCAGCATTCCCGCGGTGGTCAGCGCAATCGCGCACACCGCCCAGGTTCGGTGAAGAGGTCGGATGAGCATCGAGACGCCTTTCGTAAGGGTTGGCTAACACCGGGAAGGGTAGGCGACCCTAATTTCAGCGCGCCACCGAGTCCGCCTGGCCCCGCGACGGCAAACGAGCTGCTCGAACCTTCACCGAACCTCCACATTTCCCGACGGGCTCCTCCACGTGCGCCCTCTAGGGTCGATTCTCATGAGCCGCACAGTTCTCGTCGTCGACGACGAGCCCACGATCTCCGAGGCCGTTGCCGCCCGGCTGCGCGGCGAAGGGTACGAGGTCGTCACGGCCGCCGACGGCCCGTCCGCCGTCGACGCGTGCGCCCGGATCGATCCCGACGTGGTGGTGCTCGATCTGATGCTGCCCGGGTTCGACGGGCTCGAAGTGTGTCGCCGGATTCAGGCGTCCCGCCCGGTGCCGGTGTTGATGTTGACGGCCAAGTCCGACGAGACGGACATGCTCGTCGGCCTGGGCGTCGGCGCGGACGACTACCTGGGCAAGCCGTTCAGTATGCGCGAGCTGGTCGCTCGCGTACACGCCCTGGTTCGGCGTGCCGAGCGTGCGGTGGCCGTCGAACCACAGGCAGTTCGAATCGGTGACGTGCAGATCGACCACCGGGAACGGCGGGTTACCGATCCCTCCGGCGACATCCATTTGACCAGAACGGAATTCGACATCCTCGCCTATCTGGCCGCGCGGCCGCGCACCGCCGTCTCGCGTGAAACCCTGCTGTCGGAACTGTGGGGCTGGGACGATTCGGCCAGTAGCAGGACGGTCGATTCTCACGTCAAAGCGTTGCGGCGCAAACTCGGTGGAGATCTCATTCGCACCGTGCACGGCGTGGGCTACGCCGTGGAGTCTCCGCGATGACGCGAATGCTGCCGCGACCGTTGGATCCGTTGCGGTCGTTCAAGCTCAAGGTCTCGCTCGTCGTGGGCACAGTGTTGGTTCTCGCGAGCGTCGTCTTCTGGATCGGGGCGGGTTGGCAGTTTCGCTACACCCTCCTCGCCGCGCTCGTCGTGTCCTTGGCCGCAACCCAATTCGTCGCCCACGGGATGACGTCACCACTGCGCGAGATGACTTCGGCCGCCAAAGCGATGGCGCGAGGCGACTATTCGACGCGAGTGCGGGCGACATCCAGGGACGAGGTGGGGGAGTTGGCCACGGCGTTCAACACCATGTCGAGTGATCTGGAAGCAGCCGAGAAGTACCGCCGCGAACTCATCGGCAATGTCTCGCACGAGTTGAAGACGCCCATCGCTGCGCTGCGTGCCGTGCTCGAGAACATGGTCGACGGGGTGACCGAGCCGAATCCCGCGACGCTGGCGGTGGCGCTGCGCCAAACCGAGAGACTCGGAGATCTGGTCAGCGAACTGCTCGACCTGTCGCGGGTGGAGGGCGGCGTGCTCACCATTGCCCCGGAGGAGTTCGCGGTTCGGCAATTCCTCGAGGATGCGACAGCCGTTCACCGAGAACGAGTGTCGATCGTCGTCTCGCCCGGTGGTTCGACTGTGGTGGCCGACCGATCTCGCATGACACAGGTGATCACCAACCTCGTCGACAACGCCGTGCGGCATTCCCCCCAGTCGAGCACCGTGACGGTACGGGCCCATCGGATCGGCGAAGCGTATGCATTCGACGTCGTCGACCAGGGTCCAGGCATCGCGCTCGCCGATCGCCATGCGGTGTTCGACCGATTCACCCGCGGCGGATCCACCGACGGCGGAACAGGTCTTGGCCTCGGCATCGCCCGCTGGGCCACCGAACTGCACGGCGGAACCATCGAAGTTCTCGACAGCGAATTCGGCTGCCACATCAGAGTGGCCATCCCCGAACACTGACTTGCTCGATCCATCCGAACCGCGACTGCACCTCCCCGGACCGCAGCCGCCGACCTTCCATGCCCGAAACACAGAAGAAGGAAGCGCCATGACAACGATCGACACTCCGGTTCATCCGACAGCGAAGCACGGTCACTCTTTTTGGGGGCCTCGCACCTGGCCGGTGCTGCGGTATGCGCAGGCTCCCCGTGCGGCGCTGATCGGGGCCGCTGTCGCCGGGCTGATCGGTTCGGTGACGCTGGTGAACAACACATTCGGTGTGCTGATCACTGCCCTTGCCTTCGTGGCCGTCGTGCTCGCAGCGCGCAGCGGCAGGCTCACGCGGTGGGAATGGGCGGGGGTGGCAGGAGTGCTGGCATTGGCGAGCGTGTCGGTACTGCGCGAGGCCGAGTGGATCGTGACGATGTCGACGACGCTCGCCATCGTGGTCGCGGTGGTGGTCCTCTCTCGTGCCTGGACATGGACGGGAATCGCACTCGGCGCTCTGGTGCCGGCCTTTCTGCCGGTGCGCGTGGCTCGGTGGACCCGACGCGGAGCCGGTTCGATCGATCTGGAAGGGCCACGGCCGGTGCGGATAGGCATGGTCTCGGTTGTCACGATCGCGCTGCTCGTCGTGTTCGCGGCGTTGTTCGGTGCGGCCGACAAGCGTTTTGCGGATGCGCTGAGTGCGGTGACACCCGAGTTCGATGCCGCGTCCGTCGTCGGGCGCATTGTCGTTTTCGTTCTCACCGCAGCAGGTGCGCTCGCCGTCACCTACGTCGCGCTGCATCCGCCTCGGTTCGATCGGCTCGCACCGTCGCCGCGTCGAACAGTGCAGTTGTGGGAGTGGATGGTTCCGCTCGGGGCGGTGGTGGCCCTGTTCGCCGTGTTCGTGGGGTTTCAGGTGCCGGCGTTGTTCGGCGGGCAGGGACACGTCCTCACCACCGAGGGTCTGACCAATGCCGAATACGCCCGACAGGGCTTCTGGCAATTGCTCGCGGTCACGGTACTGACACTGCTCGTCATCGCTGTGACGGTCGCGAAGGCTCGACGAGAAGACCGGGGAGATCGCATCGCACTGCGGGCGTTGCTCGGAGCGCTGTGCCTGCTGTCGTCGGTGATCGTTGCGTCGGCCCTGCATCGAATGTCGTTGTACGAGCAGCAGTACGGCTACACGACGCTCAGGTTGTTCGTCACGGCTGTCGAGTGGTGGCTGGGATCGGTGTTCGTACTGGTTCTGGTATCGGGCGTGCGGATGTCGGGGCGCTGGCTACCAAGAGCCGTGGGCGTCGGAGCAGTTCTGACCGTGCTCGCGCTGGCCGCCCTGAACCCGGATGCGTACATCGCCCGGCACAACGTCGATCGATTCGAGCAGACCGGACGCATCGATACGTCCTACGTGGGTGGGTTGTCGGCCGACGCCGACGCGGAGCTCGACCGACTGCCGAAGTACGTGCGTCCGTGTGTACGGGCCCGCGGTCCGGTCATCGTCGGCGACACCTGGCACCTGTGCACGGACCCCTCGGTATCTGTACCCTGAGCAACGACTCGGGTTCAGTGACACATCAGGGAGGTGCGCGATGCGATACCAGAGCATGGTCGTCACCTCGCTGCTTCTCGTGGCGCTGCACCTGACGATGCCGACCGCAACCGCAGATTTCGCCCTGCTTCTCGTTGCGGCACTGACGACGCTGATGCTGCTCGCGCACCGCGTCGATGTTCCGGCACTGCTGCGCCTGCTGCCGATTATCGGCCCCGCCGCAGAGGAACGCCACCGTCGAGGTGCGTTCCGGCGTCAACATCGACCGGATGCGCCTGGACGCCCGCAGCCGCGCGCGCCCGGTATGCCGGTGGGGGCACTGTAGCTCGAAAGTTCCCCCACGCCTTCGCAACCCGTTGTCCGCGAGGCTGTCACGAGGAACCGAAGATGCTCGATTCTCGACCTGTCCACATGGCGATTCGACGCTACGCCGGGACGCTGGTCGGCGTCCTGGCCGTCCTGCTCGTCGTCTTTGCCGTCGTCGACGCCCAACCCGCCGCACAGATAGCGATGTTCGGTGCGCTGGTCGCGGCGTCCCTGGTCGTGCTCGGTGCGCCGTCCGACCTCGCACTGATCGCACCGCTGTCGTCGTGCGCTGCAGGCGCCGACGGGCGGCGACTTCGGGGATCGTTCCGCAGGCAACAGCAACCCGATGCGCCAGGTCGCCCCATGCCCAGAGCACCCGGTCCGGTCCGTGGACCGGACCGGTGGCTCCACTTCGTCTGAGCCACTGCGAGATCCGGTCGAGACGCCAACCGACCGACTTCTCTCACAGTGAGGTGCTCCACCATGCTCGATTTCGTCTACTATCCCGTCTCCGCCGTGCTGTGGTTCTGGCACCGAGTCTTCGGGTCCGTGCTCGGCCCCGACAACGGTGTCGCCTGGGCCCTGGCGGTGATATTCCTGGTGTTCACACTTCGGGCGCTGCTGATCAAGCCGTTCGTCGGCCAGATTCGTTCGCAGCTCGCCATGAAGAGGCTCCGACCACAGATCGAGGCCGTACAGAAGAAATACTCCGGGGACCGTGCTCGGCAGGCCGCCGAGATTCGGAAGTTGCAGCAGGAGCACGGTTTCAACCCGTTGATGGGGTGCCTGCCCCTGCTGGCGCAGGGCCCGGTTTTCATCGGTCTGCTGCACGTGCTGCGCTCGTTCAATCGAACCGGAACCGGATTCGGTCATCTGGGTATGACGGCGCAGGAGAATGCGAACACTGCGAATTACGTATTCGGCACCGCCGATGTGCAGTCCTTTCTCGACGCACGCCTGTTCGGCGCGCCGATCTCTGCGGCCGTCAACAGTTCTCGGGAGGTGCTCGAGGCCTTCGGTCCGTTCGGTGGAGTGCCGTCGGTGTGGAGCATCGCGTTCGTGGCGGTCCCGTTGATGATCGTCGCTGCGGTGGCCACGCACATGAACTCGCGGGCGTCCGTCGCCCGGCAGGACGCAGCGGCGCTCGCCAACCCACAGACCGCGATCATGAACAAGCTCGTGCTCTGGGTGTTCCCGGCGGGCGTGCTCGTCGGCGGGCCCGTGCTTCCGGTCGCGGTGTTGTTGTACTGGGTGAGCAACAACATCTGGACCTATGCCCAACAGCACCTCGTCTACCGACGCATCGACCGAGAACCGAGTATCTCGCCGGAGGTCACATCGGTGGTCACCGCCCCGAAACCAGGGGCAAAGCCGAGGCGACGGTAGGAGCCTGCGGGAACGACCTCGATGTGCAGCCCACGTCCCGTGTGTCGGTGGGCTCCGCTACCGTCGTCGGCGTGCCGATCACTGTCTCCACTGTCAACGTCAACGGAATTCGCGCTGCTGTTCGCAAGGGCATGCTGCCGTGGCTCGAGGCCACCGATGCCGACGTCATCTGCTTGCAGGAAACCCGCGCCAACGACGGGGAACTGACCAAGGCGCTGGCCCCGGCCCTCGATGCGGGATGGCATCTGGCCTCGGCGGAGCCGTCCGCGAAAGGCCGCAACGGGGTGGCCTTGCTGTCGAAGGCGGCTCCCGATGCCATTCGTACCGGTATCGGGGCCGTCGAGTTCGCCGATGCCGGTCGCTACATCGAAGCCGACTTCGGCGACGTCACCGTGGCCAGCCTGTATCTGCCGTCGGGTGAGGTGGGTACCGAGCGTCAGGACGAGAAGGAACGTTTCATGGCGGCATTCGCGAAGTACCTGGCGAAGACGGCCAAGTCCGCGAAGTCCGAGAATCGCGACGTGGTGGTCTGCGGCGATTGGAACATCGCCCACACCGAGGCCGATCTGAAGGCATGGAAGACCAACCGGAAGAACTCCGGTTTCCTGCCCGAGGAACGGGAGTGGGTGTCGCGGTTGCTCGCCGAGAAGGCCCCGTGGACCGATGTCGTCCGGGTGCTGCACCCGGGTGTCGAGGGTCCGTACAGCTGGTGGTCCTACCGTGGCAAGGCCTTCGACAACGACGCCGGCTGGCGGATCGACTATCAGTTGGCCACCAGTGATCTGGCCGAGCGTGCCAAGGAAGCGATCACCGAGCGGGCCGAGGCGTACGACCAGCGGTGGTCCGATCATGCTCCGGTGACCGTGCGCTATCGCTAGAGCGGAGCCTGCGGAGTGACCCGTGTTGCTGGAAGCGGAGCCTGCGGAGTGACGATCTCGGCAGGCACGAAGTGGACGTTGATGGGGTCGTGAAAAGATTGCATCATGTCTTCTTCCGACTCCATCGACACTCCGCAGGGTCCGCGTCGGCGGGTGCTCTCCGGCATCCAACCGACTGCCGATTCGTTCCATCTCGGTAACTACCTGGGTGCGGTGCGGAACTGGGTGGAGTTGCAGGACGAGTTCGATGCGTTCTACTTCATCCCGGACCTGCATGCGATCACCGTGCCGCAGGATCCCAAGGAGCTTCGTCGCCGTACCCGTGTGGCCGCGGCGCAGTTGCTCGCGGTGGGCATCGATCCGGAGAAGTCGACGCTGTTCGTGCAGAGTCAGGTGCCCGAGCATGCACAGTTGGCGTGGGTTCTGAACTGCATCACCGGATTCGGTGAAGCTGCGCGGATGACGCAGTTCAAGGACAAGTCCGCCAAGCAGGGTCGAGATCACACCAGCGTCGGACTGTTCACCTATCCGATTCTGCAGGCCGCCGACATCCTGCTCTATCGGCCGAACCTGGTGCCCGTGGGTGAGGATCAGCGGCAGCACCTCGAGTTGACTCGCGATCTGGCACAGCGTTTCAACACGCGGTTCAAGAAGACGTTCGTCGTGCCCGATGCGCACATCATCAAGGGCACCGCGAAGATCTTCGATCTGCAGGATCCCACCGCGAAGATGAGCAAGTCCTCGTCGAATCCGGCGGGCATCGTCAACATCCTCGACGATCCGAAGGTGTCGGCGAAGAAGATTCGTTCGGCCGTGACGGACAACGAACGCGACATCGTGTTCGATCCGGAGAACAAGGCGGGCGTCAGCAACCTGCTGGTGATTCAGTCTGCCCTGTCGGGCGCGAGCATCGACGATCTGGTTGCCGGGTACGCGGGTAAGGGGTACGGCGACCTCAAGTCCGACACCGCCGACGTTCTGACCGAGTTCGTCGTTCCCCTGCGGGAGCGGATGGACGGGTTCATGGCCGATGTGGCCGAACTCGATCGCATCCTCGCGGCCGGTGCGGATCGAGCCAGGGAAGTGGCGAGTCGAACGCTCGCTCAGGTCTACGACAGGGTGGGTTTCCTGCCGCCGGGTGCATAGCATCTACCGCACACCGCGGCGACACGATCCGACAGCAGGCGACGACAGCGAGAAGGTGAGTGCCATGCCAGATTTCAAGGCGATCCTCGAAGACCGGCGCAAACGGTGGCCCTGGCTCGATCACACTGTTGTTGCGGCACAGCGGTATCAGGGTCAGAAGGGCGATTACTACGCGGCAGGCATGACGTACTTCAGTGTGTTGGCCTTGTTCCCACTGCTGATGGTCGCCTTCGCGATCGCCGGGTTCGTGCTGGTGAATCAGCCCGAGTGGCTTGCCGAGATCCAGTCGCAGATTGCCGAGAACGTTCCCGGCAGTTTCGGCGAGACGATCAATTCGCTGATCCAGACGGCCATCGAGTCACGGACCAGTGTCGGCATCATCGGTCTGCTCGGTGCCTTGTATGCGGGTCTCGGTTGGATCGCGAACCTGCGCGAGGCACTGACCGCCATGTGGGAGAGCCAGCACGAGCAGGGTGGATTTCTGGCTACCAAGGCCAAGGATTTCGCTGCGCTGCTGGGGCTGGGGACCGCGCTGGTGCTGTCGTTGGCGTTGTCGGCACTGGCCGGAGGTGGGCTGATGCGCAGCATTCTCGAGTGGGCCAATCTCGATTCCGTCCCGGGAGTGGGCGTGGCCCTGCGCGTCTTCTCGATTCTTCTCGCGCTTGCGGGCACCTGGGCGTTGTTCACCTGGGTGATCTCGCGTTTGCCGCGCGAGCCGGTCTCGTGGCACAGCGCAGCCAAAGGAGCCTTGCTCGCTGCCGTCGGGTTCGAGATCTTCAAGCAGCTCGGTGCCATCTACCTGGCCTCGGTGACGAGTGGCCCAGCAGGGGTGGTCTTCGGACCCATCATCGGTCTGCTGGTGTTCGTGTTCACGACGTCACGGCTGGTGCTGTTCTCCACGGCGTTCGCTGCGACCACTCGCGAAAGCATCGCCGAGGCGCATGTTCCGGCACCGGAGCCGGCGGTGATCAACACCAGGGTCGAGGTCAGCGAAGGGCCGGGCGTGACGGGCGGTCTGGCGCTGGTGGGTGCCGGTGCCCTCGCTGCGCTCGGCGTCGCAGGATTGCGCAACAGACGCCGCTGATCGCTCTGTCGGTCGAGCCGGCTCAGCGGTTGCGTGACAGCCGTCGAGCTCCCCACAGCAGCCCGATCACCACGATCGAACCGATGACACCGATCGCGATGCGAACGACGGTGTCGCCTTGGGCCTGCATCTCCGACTGGCGGGAGCTCGACCCGGACGCCGATGCGGGCGGCTGGGCGAGCGTCGGACCGGCCGCGGGCGTGCGCGTACTCGTCACCGCGGATGTCGATCGCGGCTCCACGAGTTCGCCGACGCCGCGGCCGGGATCGAGCGCGAACCCGTAGTCCAACAGGCGGGCCGCTTGCTCCCACGGCCGGATCGGCAACACGTCACCCTTCATGATCGTCACGACCAGACGCCTGCCGCCCCGCTCTGCTCCTGCGACGAATGTCTGGCGCGCATCGTCGGTGTACCCGGTCTTGCCGCCGAGAGCTCCCTCGTAGTTGTAGAGCAGCTGATTGTCGTTGGAGAGGGCGAACCCGGGTCGGTCTTGGTCGTCCGGGATCGTTGGGTCCCTCGGGTAGCCGGGAAACTGAACGGTTTCGGTCGAAATCAATTGCGCGAAGGTCGGATTGCGCATGGCCGCGCGGTAGATCAACGCCAGGTCGTAGGCCGAGCTCGCCATGCCGGGACCGTCGAGACCGGACGGCGTGGCGGTGCGCGTGTCGAGCGCACCCAGTTCTGCGGCCTTGGCATTCATTTTGTCCACGGTGGCCGCGTCCCCGCCCAACTGCCTGGACAACGCGTGTGCTGCATCGTTTCCCGATGCCATCACCAGACCCTGCATCAATTCGAGATTGGTGTAGACACCGTTCTTCCCGATGCCGACGGCACTGCCCTCGGCGTCGGCGTCCTCTGCGGTCGCGGTGATACGAGAGTTCAAATCCAGCTCGTCGAGGGCGACGATCGCAAGCAGCACCTTGATAGTGCTCGCCGGCCGGTACCGACCGTGCGGATCCTTGGCGGCCAGTACTGAGCCGGAGTCCATGTCGGCCACCACGAACCCGGTGGCCGAGATATCGGCAGGCAACGGGGGAGCCCCGTCCGGCAGCACCGCCCCACATTCGGCGAGCCGGTCGCCGCCGACGGCCTCGGCGGGAATCGGGAGTGGTTGCGGGGCAGTGCTTCCAGGTGCCGGTACCTCGGACAGATCGATCGCCGGGGGCGGTGACGCGGCGAACGGGCAGCTGTCGGTGTCCGGCGTCGTGAACGGCGGTGTCGTCGTCGGAACCGGAGGCTCGGCGGCCGGCTGTGCCAGGGCAGGTCCAGCACCGATTCCGACGAGCGCAATCGATACCGCACATACAGCCGCGAAACTTCTGATCCTTTTCATCGCGAATCACCATAGGCGCTCAGGGGTCGGTCGACGTGGCGACCCACCGGCGAGCATCACCCGAACAACCCTGGTTCTCGTCCCGACATCGTCACCGGCAACGGACGAACGTCGACCCACGAGCCCGTCGCGAGTATGAGAACTCGCTCATGTTGTGCTCCTTCGCTTCTCACGTTCGACCGCGATCGTTGAGTCATCACCGAAACGGTGGCCCACAGAACTCGGCTCGAAGGAGCAGACATGAGAATGCCAGGAAAGTTCATGATCGTCGGTGCAGCAGCCGTTGTCGTCACCCTCGGAAGCGTCGGCGCACTCGCGATCGCCGACGACGACCCCACCCAGCAGCGTCCGTCCTCGATCTCGGTGGAACAGCCGCTGCCGGAGGCAGATTCGGCTACGAACCCGCCGGCAGCTCCCCAGCAGCCCGCGCCGACCCAGATCCCGGACGACCGCTACGACGACGACTGGGACGACCGCAACGACGACTGGGACGACCGCAACGACGACTGGGACGACCGCAACGACGATCTGGACGGTCGTGACGACGACTGGGACGATCGCAACGACGACCTCGACGACGATCTGGACGACGACGATCTGGAAGATGACAACGACGACAACGATCGGGACGACTGATACTCGATCGGTGGCGTCGGCACCGGCCGACGCCACTCATGTCTCGGACAGTCGGTATCCCATGCCGCGGACGGTCTCGATTCGTGCGGCACCGAATTTCGCTCGGAGGTAGCGGACGTAGACGTCGACGACATTCGATCCAGGGTCGAAGTCGTAGCCCCACACCTGCGACAGGAGTTGCTCTCGTGAGAGGACCTGTCCGGGGTGGCGCATGAAGGTTTCGGCCAGGGCGAACTCGCGGGCGGACAGGTCGACGGTGCGGTCTCCCACCACGGCCCGCCGGGTACGCAGGTCGAGGGTGAGGTCGGCGACCGCGAGCTGAGTGGTGTCGACGGTTCGTTTGGTGCCCAGGCGAACTCGGATGCGTGCCAGCAGTTCCTCGAATCGGAACGGCTTCGCCATGTAGTCGTCGGCACCGGTCTCGAGACCGGACACCACGTCCTGGACGCTGTCGCGTGCGGTCAACACGATCACCGGTATCTCGCACTGCTCTCCGCGCAGTCGCTGCAGTACCTCGAAACCGTCCATGATCGGCAGGCCGATGTCGAGTACCACCAGATCGAAGTCACCGCTGCGGGCGTGTTCGTACGCGGATCTGCCGTCGGAGACCGTCGTCGTGCTGAAACCGCTCGCCCTGAGCCCCTTGTGGACGAACGAAGCGATCCGGGGTTCGTCTTCGGCGATCAGGATGCGGGCCATGGTCGATCCTTCTGTGGGGGAGGGGAATCGGGCAGGGGAATCGTGATGGTGAATGTGGCCCCGTGCCCCGGAGCGCTGCCGACACTGACTCGCCCACGGTGGGCCTGTGCGATGGCGGTGACGATGGACAATCCGAGCCCCGCACCCTCGGTGCGTCTGGTTCCGTTGCGGCCGCGGGCGAAGCGCTCGAAGATTCGTTCCTGCTCGTCACGCTCGATTCCCGGGCCGGAGTCGGTGACCCAGAAGCGGATGTCACCGTCGGACAGTTGCGATCCGATGCCGACACGACCGCCGGGGATCGTGTGGTGAGTTGCGTTGTCCGCCAACGCCAGCAGTGCCTGGGTCAGTCGTTGCGCATCCAGCGGCGCGTGGACCGTTGCGCTCGCCTCCAGCACCCATTCCCGGTCGGCGAGGGTGGTCACCTTCTCGAACACGCTTCGAGTGAGGGCGTCGACATCGGTGTTCACCGGCGTGACGAAGCTCGTCTGGTCGGCCCGGGTGAGCAACAACAGGTCGGCGACGAGTCGATTCATCCGATCGAGTTCGTCGTCGACGAGCGCGACGGTATCTCGAACGTCGGCGGGGTCCCCGTGGTCGAGCACGTCGAGATGACCTCGAACGATGGTGATGGGAGTGCGGAGCTCGTGGCCGGCGTCGTCGAGGAATCGGCGCTGACTCGCCGCGCCGGACTCGATGCGGTCGAGCATCGAGTTCAGGGTGTCGATCAGGTCTGCGATGTCGTCGCCTGGACCCGTCGTTCTGGCGTCGGTGATTCGGCCGGACAGGTCGGTCTCGGTGATCGTTCTGGCGGTGGCGGCGATGTGTCTGATCGGCGACATGATGCGGCCCGCGACGAACCATGCCCCTACTGCGGCCAGCACCGAGGTGACGCCACCGACGACGAGCATCAGGGTCGCGGTCTCGTCGGCCGAGGCGCGTTCCTGATCGGCGAAGTAGGCGGCGACCACGACGCCCGGCACCGGGTCGCCCGCCAGCGAGACCGGCACCGCGAGGTACACCACTTCGCCTGCCGCGCTCGAATACGAACCCTCGACCGGTGCGGTGACGGAGCCGACCTCGGCGGTGAAGCCGGTGTCGTCGGACAGTCGCACCGGTGCCTGCTGCCTGCTCTGTACGGCGAACGCACCGTCCACGTAACCCAGGAACTTCTCGTTGGGGCGGGCGAGGTTGTAGGTGATCACCACGCGGAGAACGTCGTTGATGTCGTCGAACGGTGCGCCGGTTCCCGGATCGACGCCTGCGTCGGTGAGGGTGGTGAACTCGGCGATCTCGGTGCGCAGAGATTCGCGCATGCGATTGTCGGTCGCGCGGATCATCAGCAGCCAGGTGGTGACGGTGACGGCCGCGAGAGATGCCAGCACCAACAGCAGTACCCACGAGAAGATCCTGCTCCGAGCGCTCGTCGGGCGCAGGGCGAGCAGTCGCGTCCGCATCACGTGGTCGGTCTCGCAGCAGGGTCAGTCGTCGTCATCGTCATCCCAGTCGTCGTCGAAGTCATCGTCCCAGTCGGCAGGCGGCAGCGGCGGTGGGGGCACGAATCCGTCCGGTGCCACCGGCTGTGGCGCGGGGGTGGGGGCGCTACTGGGCGCGGCGCCGCCCGGTCCCGGTGCAGGGGGAACGGACCCCGGAGTACCCGGGGCGGATTGCACGGGTGCAGCGGGTGCAACGATGGGTGCGGGCAACGGGCTCTGCTCGCCCGTCGATCGAGTCGTCAGCACTGCTGCGACGAGCACGGCGAGGGTGAGCAGTCCCAGGGCCGAGACGATGATGGTTCGCACACGGACGAGTCTGATGACGGCGGATTGTGGCCACGTGAATCGGAGATGAGAGTTCTCTCATGTCCGAGGTCCGGTGCTGCGCACACCGGTTTCGTCGCCTGACGAATAATCGTCGAAGATGCGTGGCGGGTACCGATCGTTTCTTACAGTGATCAGGTCGGCGGGGTGGATTCGTCGGTCGTTCGAGAGCCGGTTGTTGGAAAGGGAAGTGCAATGAGGTTTCGGCAAAGGCGCGGGCCGATCGCGATCGGAGCGGTCTGTGCGGTCGCGGTTCTGACCGTCGCTGCCTGTTCGAGCACCGGCGGTGCTCCTCGCTCCTCCGACGACGGAAACAACGCGGGCGTGGCCGACACGCCGTCGGCAACGATCGCGATGATCACGCACGAGGTTCCCGGCGACACGTTCTGGGATCTGGTGCGCAAAGGTGCCGAGGCCGCCGCGGCCAAGGACAACATCGAACTGCGCTACTCGGCAGATCCGGAGGCACCCAACCAGGCCAACCTCGTCCAGAGCGCGATCGATTCCCGGGTCGACGGCATCGCGGTCACCCTCGCCAAGCCCGACGCGATGGCACCCTCGGTCGAGACGGCAACCGCCGCAGGCATTCCGGTGGTCGCATTCAATTCCGGTTACGACTCCTGGAAGAACATGGGAGTGCAGCAGTACTTCGGTCAGGACGAGACCATCGCCGGACAGGCTGCAGGGGCTCGCCTCACCGAGGACGGTGCACGAAAGACCCTGTGCATCATTCAAGAGCAGGGTGCCGTGGCACTCGAGGCTCGCTGCGCCGGGGTCAGGCAGGGCTTCACCGGTGGCACCACCGAGATCCTGAACGTCAACAGCAAGGACATGCCGTCCGTCGAGTCGACCATCACGGCCAAGTTGCAGCAGGACCCGAGCATCGACCACGTCATCGCGCTGGCCGCTCCGATCGCTCTGACGGCCGTGCAGTCCAAGAACAATGCGGGCAGCGACGCCACGATCGTCACGTTCGACACCAATGCCGCACTCGTCGATGCGATCGAGTCGGGCGGCGTGGCGTGGGCCATCGATCAGCAGCCGTACCTGCAGGGTTACCTGGCGATCGACTCGCTGTGGCTCTACCTCAACAACGGCAACACCATCGGTGGCGGTACCCCGGTGCTGACCGGTCCCGCGTTCATCGACACGACCAATATCGGCGCGGTCGCCGAGTACGCCCGAAACGGCACACGCTGAGTGCGTCGCCTCGGCGCGGAAGGAATCTCATGTCCACACAGGCCGATCCGGCTCTGTCCGAACACACCGTGACAGCGGACGAGCGGGTCAAGAAGCAGAAGCCGTTGCAGCGGTTACTGATTCGCCCGGAGGTCGGGGCGCTGTTCGGCGCGGTCGCCATCTTCGTCTTCTTCTGCATCGTGGCACCGCCGTTTCGGTCGCCCGAGGCTCTGGCCACCGTGCTGTACGCGTCCTCGACCATCGGCATCATGGCGATCGGTGTCTCGCTGTTGATGATCGGCGGTGAATTCGACCTCTCCACCGGGGTTGCGGTGACGTTCTCCTCGATCATGGCCTCCATGCTGGCCTACAACCTGCATCTGAACGTCTGGACCGGCTCGGCGCTGGCGCTGGTGCTGGCACTGGCGGTCGGGTTCTTCAACGGATACCTGGTGATGACGACCAGAATTCCGTCGTTCCTGATCACACTGGCGTCGTTCCTGATGCTCACCGGCATCAATCTCGCCGTCACCAAGCTCGTCACCGGCCAGGTCGCCACTCCGTCCATCTCGGACATGGAGGGATTCGACTCGGCCAGGGCGGTCTTCTCGTCCTCGTTTTCGCTGCTGGGGGTCTCGGTCCGCATCACCGTCGTCTGGTGGATCGTGTTCACCCTCGCCGCGACCTGGGTGCTGATGAAGACCCGTACCGGTAACTGGATCTTCGCTGTCGGCGGCAACCAGGAATCGGCCCGTGCGGTCGGTGTCCCGGTCACTCGGGTCAAGATCGGCTTGTTCATGTTCGTCGGCTTCTGCGCCTGGTTCGTCGGCATGCACCTGTTGTTCGCCTTCGACACCGTTCAGTCCGGTCAGGGCGTGGGCAACGAGTTCCTCTACATCATCGCCGCCGTGATCGGCGGATGCCTGCTCACCGGTGGATACGGCACGGCCGTCGGTGCGTTCATCGGAGCGTTCATCTTCGGCATTACCAACCAGGGCATCGTCTATGCAGGCTGGAACCCTGACTGGTTCAAGTTCTTCCTCGGCGCGATGCTGCTGTTCGCAGTGATCGCGAACAGCTCCTTCCGCAACTACGCGGCGAAAAGGTGACCATGACGTCCTCGGACAACACGCCCCTCATCGAACTGAAGGGCGTGGGCAAGAGCTACGGCAACATCATCGCGCTGCGCGGGATAGACCTCCGCGTCGGTGCCGGTGAGGTCACCTGCGTCCTCGGTGACAACGGCGCAGGCAAGTCCACTCTGATCAAGATCATGTCCGGGCTGCACAAGCAGTCGGAGGGGGAACTGCTCGTCGACGGCACCGCAACCACGTTCGGCTCGCCCAAGCAGGCAGTCGACCAGGGCATCGCCACGGTCTACCAGGACCTCGCCGTCGTCTCCCTGATGCCGGTGTGGCGCAACTTCTTTCTCGGTCAGGAGCTGCGCAGGGGCAAGGTCTTCAAGACCCTCGACACCAACGCGATGCGCGCGAGAACCATCGACGAACTCCGCAAGATGGGTATCGATCTGCCCGATGTCGATGCCCCCATCGGCTCACTGTCCGGTGGCCAACGTCAGTGCGTGGCCATCGCTCGGGCCATCTTCTTCGGTGCCCGAGTACTCATTCTCGACGAGCCGACCGCCGCTCTCGGCGTCAAACAGTCCGGCATGGTTCTCCGGTACATCTCGGCGGCCAGGGAGAAAGGCTTCGGCGTCGTGTTCATCACTCACAATCCGCATCACGCGTACATGGTCGGAGATCACTTCGTCCTCCTCGATCGTGGACGTCAGACGTTGGACTGTGCGCACGAGGACATCTCGCTCGACGACCTCACCACAGAGATGGCGGGCGGCGACGAATTGGCGACCCTCTCCGACGAACTACGTCGCTGACATCTCGGGGCGGCGGTTGCATGCGTGAGAATCGGGCGCGGCGGGTAGAAGTTCGGTAGCGGTGCCCGACGGAGGCACCAGACGAAGGAGCCGAACATGAGCGAGCACGAGCCCCTCGGACCACTGTCGCCGGACTTTCTCGAATCCGATTTCTACGGGTACCAGAGCATGCTCGACGACACCGAGACCGAGGTGGTCCTGCGTACCCGCCGGTTCCTGCAGGACGAGGTCGCGCCGCGGGCGAACGAATTCTGGGAGAAGGCCACCTCTCCGGTGCACCTGATGCCGAAGATCGCCGAACTCGAGATCGCCGGTCTCGGCTACGCGTTCGATGATCGCAAGGCCTCACGCAAGCTGCTCACCGGCTGGCTCGAAATGGAGTTCGCCCGGGTCGATCCGTCCACGGGAACGATGTTCAGCGTGCACAGTTCGCTGGCGATGAGCAGTATCTCGATTCTCGGGTCCGAGGAGCAGCGCGAACGATGGTTGCCCGCCATGCGCCGAATGGAGAAGATCGGCGCGTTCGGACTGTCCGAACCACACGGTGGCTCCGACGTCGCAGGCGGACTCGAGACCACAGCTCGCCTCGACGGTGATCACTGGATCCTCAACGGCAGCAAGCGCTGGATCGGAAACGCCACCTTCGCAGACCTGACCATCGTGTTCGCCAAGGACGAGGCCGACGGCGAGGTCAAGGGCTTCGTCGTCGAGCGAGACTTCGAGGGGTTCCGGGCGGAGAAGATCGAGGGCAAGTATTCGCTCCGCGCCGTCGAGAACGCCGACATCCATCTGGAGAACTGCCGAGTCCCGGTCGCCAACAAGCTGGCCGACGCCAACTCGTTCGCCGACACCGCGAAGGTGCTCCGTCTGACCCGCGGAGGAGTGGCGTTCCAGGCGGTGGGCGTGATGATGGGTGCGTACGAGCGGGCCGTGGCCTATGCGCGCGAACGCGAACAGTTCGGCTCTCCGATCGCGTCGTTCCAGCTGATCTCCGACCTGATCGCCCGCATGACGGCGAACATCACCGCCTCGCTCGGCATGGCGATCCGTGTGTCTCAGCTGCAGGGCAACGGCGTGCACCACGACGAGCATGCGGCGCTGGCCAAGACGTTCTGTACGACGCGGTTGCGCGAGGTTGTCGGCTGGGCCCGAGAGATCCTGGGCGGCAACGGGATTCTCATCGAGCACGACGTCATCAGATTCTTCGCCGACGCCGAGGCCCTGTACTCCTACGAGGGAACCGCGCAGATCAACAACCTGATCGTCGGCCGCGGAGTAACGGGCTTCGGCGCGTTCGTCTGACCGACGAACGCCGAACGCCCCTTCGCGTGTGCGAAGGGGCGTTCGGCGTCGGTGCGAGACGGTGTCAGCGTGCGAAGAGCAACGCGCGCTTGACTTCCTGGATGGCCTTGGTCACCTGAATGCCGCGAGGGCACGCGTCGGTGCAGTTGAAGGTGGTGCGGCAGCGCCACACACCCTCGACGTCGTTGAGGATGTCCAGACGCTCGGTTGCACCCTCGTCACGGCTGTCGAAGATGAACCGGTGCGCGTTGACGATGGCGGCCGGACCGAAGTAGCTGCCATCGCTCCAGAACACGGGGCACGAGGTGGTGCAGCACGCGCACAGGATGCACTTGGTGGTGTCGTCGAACCGGGCGCGGTCCGCTGCGGACTGGATCCGCTCACGGGTCGGCTCGTTACCGGTCGTCATCAGGAACGGCTTCACGGCGCGGAAGGCGTCGAAGAAGGGTTCCATGTCGACGATGAGGTCCTTCTCCACCGGCAGACCCTTGATGGGCTCGATGGTGATGTTCAGCGTCTTCGACGAGTCCTTGGGGAGCATGTCGCGCATGAGCACCTTGCAGGCGAGACGGTTGACACCGTTGATACGCATCGCGTCGCTGCCGCAGACTCCGTGTGCGCACGAGCGACGGAACGTGAGCGTGCCGTCCAGGTAGCCCTTCACGTACAGCAGCAGGTTGAGCAGACGGTCGGTGGCCAGGGTGGGGACCTGGAAGGTGTCCCAGCGCTGACCGTCACCGCTCTCGGGATTGAAGCGCGCGATCTTGAGGTTGACCATCACCGCGCCCTCGGGGACGGGCGGCAGATCGGACTCGTTGGACTTCTTGTCCAGGGTGGGTGCGCTCATATCAGTACTTCCGCTCCATCGGCTCGTAGCGGGTTTGGATTACCGGCTTGTAATCCAAGCGGATCTCGGTGAGCAGACCTTCGCCCTCTTTGTAGGCCATGGTGTGCTTCATGTACTCGGCGTCGTTGCGCTCGGGGTAGTCCTCGCGAGCGTGTCCGCCGCGCGATTCCTTGCGGTTGAGTGCGCCGACGACCGTGACCTCCGCCATTTCGAGCAGGAAGCCGAGTTCGATGGCCTCGAGCAGGTCGCTGTTGTAGCGCTTGCCCTTGTCCTCGACGGTGATCTTGTTGTACCGCTCCTTGAGGGCGCGGACATCCTTGAGCGCCGTCTCGAGACGCTCTTCCGTACGGAACACCGATGCGTTGTTGTCCATCGACTGCTGCATCTCGGTACGGATGTCGGCTGCGCGCTCGTGGCCGTGATCGGAGAGGATCAGCTCCAGCCAGTCCTGCACCATCTTCGCCGGCTCCTCGGGGAGCGGGGTGAAGTCCACCGAGTTCGCGTACTCGGCGGCGGCGATGCCGGCACGACGGCCGAAGACGTTGATGTCGAGCAACGAGTTGGTGCCGAGACGGTTGGCTCCGTGCACGGAGACGCAGGCGCACTCGCCGGCCGCGTAGAGACCGGGAACGATGTCCTCGTTGTTGCGCAGAACCTCGCCGCGGATCTTGGTGGGGATGCCACCCATGACGTAGTGGCACGTCGGGTAGACGGGCACCGGCTCCTTGACGGGGTCGACACCGAGGTACGTGCGGGAGAACTCCATGATGTCCGGGAGCTTCTCGTCGAGAACTTCCTCGGGGATGTGCGTGACGTCGATGTAGACGTAGTCCTTGTTCGGGCCGCCGCCGCGTCCTTCGAGCACCTCGAGCACCATCGAGCGCGCGACGATGTCGCGGGGCGCGAGGTCCTTGATGGTCGGTGCGTAGCGCTCCATGAAGCGTTCGCCCGACTCGTTTCGCAGGATGCCGCCCTCGCCTCGCACGGCCTCGGAGATGAGGATGCCCAGGCCTGCGAGACCTGTCGGGTGGAACTGGTGGAATTCCATGTCCTCCAAGGGAAGACCCTTGCGGAACACGATGCTCATGCCGTCACCGGTGAGGGTGTGGGCATTGGAGGTGGTCTTGTAGATCCGGCCCGACCCGCCGGTGGCGAAGATGATCGACTTCGCGTGGAAGATGTGCAGCTCACCGGTGGAGAGCTCGTAGGCGATGATGCCGGTTGCGACGGGACCGTCGTCGGTCTCGGTCAGACACAGATCCAGTGCGTAGAACTCGTTGTAGAACTCGACGTCGTGCTTGACGCAGTTCTGGTAGAGCGTCTGCAGAATCATGTGGCCGGTGCGGTCGGCTGCGTAGCACGCACGACGGACCGGAGCCTTGCCGTGGTCACGGGTGTGACCGCCGAAGCGTCGCTGATCGATCTTGCCCTCGGGCGTCCGGTTGAACGGAAGACCCATCTTCTCGAGGTCGAGGACTGCGTCGATGGCTTCCTTGGCCATGATCTCCACCGCGTCCTGGTCGGCGAGGTAGTCGCCGCCCTTGACGGTGTCGAACGTGTGCCACTCCCAGTTGTCTTCCTCGACATTGGCCAGTGCGGCACACATGCCGCCCTGAGCTGCGCCGGTGTGCGAGCGCGTGGGGTAGAGCTTGGTCAGTACGGCTGTCCGAGCACGGGGTCCGGCCTCGATCGCAGCACGCATACCGGCACCGCCTGCGCCGACGATCAGTACGTCGTAACGATGTTCCTGCATGTAAGCGTCAGTGTCCTTAGCTCGCCGTGATGTTGGGATCGAACGTGAAGATGACGTAGGTGCCGACGCCCATGATGAGGATCATCGACAGCACCAGCAGCGTGGTCAGCCAGAAACGCGTCGAGTCCTTGCGGGAGTAGTCCGCGATGATCGTGCGCAGGCCGTTGCCGCCGTGCAGCTGCGCCAGCCACAGCATCGTCAGGTCCCAGAACTGCCAGAACGGGCTGGCCCAGCGACCGGCGACGAATGCGAAGTTGATGCGGTGCACACCGTCGTCGAGCATGAGCATGATGAACATGTGGCCCAGCACGAGCACGACGAGTGCCAGGCCGGAGAAGCGCATGAACAGCCATGCGTAGAGCTCGAAGTTGCCCTTGCTCTGGCGCCGCGGCGAGCGCGGGTTGGCCAAGCTGGCCGGACGGTCGTAGTTCGTGCCGAGGACCTTCGCCTCGGGACCCTGCGTCGACATCAGTGACCACCCGCCGTGAACATGTTGTAGAAGATTCGTCCCGCGCCGGGGATCATGACGACGAGCCAGACCACTGCGATCGCCCACAGCATCGGCTTCTGGTACTGCGGTCCCTTGGACCAGAAGTCGATCAACATCACGCGGATGCCGTTCAACGCGTGGTACAGCACAGCCGCGACGAGGCCGATCTCCATCAGGCCGACGAGCGGGGTCTTGTAGGTCTCGATGATGGCGTCGTACGTCTCGGGGTTGACCCGAACCATCGCCGTGTCGAGGACGTGGACGAACAAGAAGAAGAACGTCAACACGCCAGTGATGCGGTGCAGAACCCAGGACCACATGCCCGGATCCCCGCGGTACAGAGACCGCTTGCGCTCCTTGACCGGAGCGACTTCCGTCGTGCTACTCATCGAGTGCAATGCCTCCAACGTCGTTGGTGGACGCATCGAGCCCCGGTGGCCGGTCTTGCCTGGCTCGATTTGTCGCGATTCGGCCCTAGTGCTGGTTGTACTAGCCGCTTACTCGAAACTGTAAACCCATTCGAAACACGGAACTAATTCGACTCGAGGTTCGTACGCTGCCGAAATCCGGTGTTAGGTTTGCCTTCCCAATTGCCGCAGGCACATTCGGCCGGATCTCTGCATCAATTCAGACACCGTGATTGGATGGTTCACCATGAACGAAATCGACTGGAAGACGTTGCGCGACAATGCTCATGAGGCAATGAGCCGTGCCTACGCCCCGTACTCGAACTTTCCGGTCGGAGCCGCGGCTCTGGTGGACGACAATCGGATAGTCACCGGGTGCAATGTGGAAAATGTCTCATACGGTTTGGGGCTGTGTGCGGAGTGCGGGTTGGTCTCGAACCTGCACACGACCGGCGGCGGCAGACTCGTGGCCTTTTCGTGCTGCGATTCCCGACGTGAAATTCTGATGCCGTGCGGGCGATGCCGACAGCTGCTGTACGAGTTCGGCGGCCCGGATCTGCTCGTCGACACCGTCTCGGGACCGGCTCGACTGGCAGAGTTGCTCCCGAATGCTTTCGGCCCCGACAACCTCGACGAAGGACGCGTGAACAACCATGCCTGACGCCGTATCGATCATCAGCGCCAAACGCGACGGGCGGGTTCTCGACGACGAACAGATCGAATGGGTGATCGCGGAGTTCACCCGCGGATCCGTCGCGCCGGAACAGATGTCGGCTCTCGCGATGGCCGTTCTGTGGCGCGGACTGTCGCGTCGCGAGCTCGGCACGTGGACGAACGCGATGATCGCGTCGGGCACACGAATGGACTTCTCGACGCTGCCGCTGCCCACCGTCGACAAGCATTCGACCGGTGGTGTCGGAGACAAGATCACGCTGCCGCTGGCTCCGCTGGTCGCCGCCTGCGGGGCCGCTGTGCCGCAGCTGTCCGGTCGAGGACTGGGCCATACCGGCGGAACGCTCGACAAGCTCGAGTCGATCCCCGGGTGGCGGGCGGATCTGAGCGGCGACGAGATGCACCGCATCCTCGCCGATCCGGCGATCGGTGCTGTCGTGTGCGCTGCCGGTGCCGATCTGGCCCCCGCCGACAAGAAGCTCTACGCCCTACGAGACGTGACGGGAACGGTCGAATCCATCCCGTTGATCGCCAGTTCGATCATGAGCAAGAAGATCGCCGAGGGCACCGGGGCGCTCGTGTTGGACGTCAAGGTGGGTGCAGGCGCGTTCATGAAGAACGTCGACGACGCACGCGAACTCGCGACCGCGATGGTCGAGCTCGGAACCGACGCGGGCGTACGAACTCTGGCGGTGCTGACCGCGATGGACACCCCGCTCGGGCTCACCGCGGGCAACGCGCTGGAGGTTGAGGAATCGGTCGAGGTACTCGCCGGAGGTGGGCCGGCCGACATCGTCGAGCTGACGATCACGCTGGCCCGCACGATGCTCGCCGCAGCCGGGATCGAGGGCATCGACCCCGCCGACAAACTCGCCGACGGTTCGGCCATGGATCGGTGGCGGACGATGATCGCCGCGCAGGGCGGCGATCCCGATGCCGCACTACCCGTCGCCCGCGAGAGCCAGGACTTCACCGCCGCCACCGACGGTGTCGTCACCGGATTGGACGCGATGGGCGTCGGACTGGCGGCGTGGCGGCTGGGCGCGGGCCGCGAGCGTCAGGGTGAGCCGGTGCAGGCCGCCGCCGGTGTCCGATTGCACGCCAAGCCCGGCGATCGGGTGCGTGCAGGAGATCGGCTGGCGACGCTGTACACCGATACTCCCGAGCGCTTCGAGTATGCGCAGCAGGCACTCGAATCCAGCTGGGAGATAGGGGCCACGGCCCCGCAGCCGAGGCCCCTCGTGATCGACCGCATCGGCCGGTAGCAGCCTCCGTCAGATCAGGTTCCCTGCCTCGGTCAGAACGCTGCGCAGGATCTGCTCCATCTCGTCGAACTCCTTCTGACCGCAGATCAGTGGCGGAGCCAGCTGCACCACCGGGTCGCCGCGGTCGTCGGCGCGGCAGTACAGGCCTGCGTCGAACAAGGCCGTCGACAGGAAGCCGCGAAGGATGCGTTCGGCTTCGGCGTCGCTGAACGTCTCCTTCGTGGTCTTGTCCTTGACCAACTCGATGCCGTAGAAAAATCCCTCGCCGCGCACGTCTCCGACGATCGGCAGGTCGTGCAGTTTCTCGAGCGTCGCACGGAACGCCGGTGCGTTGTCCGCGACGTGCGCGTTGATGCCCTCGCGCTCGAAGATGTCGAGATTGGCCATGGCCACGGCGGCGGAGACGGGGTGGCCGCCGAAGGTGTACCCGTGCGCGAAGCTCGATTTGCCGTCGTCGAACGGCTCGAAGAGCTTGTCGGAGGCGATCATTGCGCCGATGGGTGAGTAGCCCGAGGTCATACCCTTCGCGCAGGTGATGATGTCCGGCACGTAGCCGAAGTCGCTGCAGGCGAACATCGACCCGATCCGGCCGAAAGCGCAGATGACTTCGTCGGAGACGAGCAGAACGTCGTACCGGTCGCAGATCTCACGGACCCGCTCGAAGTATCCGGGCGGTGGAGGGAAGCAGCCGCCGGCGTTCTGAACCGGCTCGAGGAACACCGCGGCAACCGTATCCGGGCCCTCGAATTCGATGGCCTCGGCGATCCGGTCCGCTGCCCAGATTCCGAACGCCTTGGGGTCGGTGTCCAGGGGAGCGGGGGCGCGGTAGATGTTGGTGTTGGGCACTCGGAACGCGCCCGGTGTCAGCGGCTCGAACGGTTCCTTGAGCGCAGGGATCCCGGTGATGGCCAGCGCGCCCTGCGGGGTGCCGTGGTACGCGATGGACCGCGAGATCACCTTGTGCTTACCGGGCTTGCCGACCTTCTTGAAGTACTGCTTGGCGAGCTTCCATGCGCTCTCGACGGCCTCGCCGCCGCCGGTGGTGAAGAAGACGCGATTCAGATCGCCGGGGGCGTACCCGGCGAGCCGCTCGGCGAGCTCGATCGCAGGTTCGGTCACGTACGACCACAGGGGGAAAAAGGCCAATTCCTTGGCCTGCTTCGCGGCAGCCTCGGCCAGTTCCTCCCGGCCGTGCCCCACCTGCACCACGAACAGCCCCGAAAGACCGTCGATGTAGCTCTTGCCGTTCGAGTCCCAGATGGTCGACCCTTCGCCGCGGGTGATGATCGGGGGAGTGACCCCTGCGCCGTGGCGGGTGAAGTGGCCCCACAGATGCTTGGCTGCGGAGGCGTCGAGCTCGGATGTCGTTCGCGTCATCGTGTTCCCCAATTGTATTGCTGCTTGACGAGTTTGAGATAGACCAGCGTTTCGGTGCTGGTGACACCGTCCAGACTGCGGATCTGTTTGTTCAGGATCTGCAGGAGTTGTTCGTCGTCCTCGCACACCACTTCCACGACGACGTCGAACGACCCTGCGGTGAGGACGACGTAGTCGATCGCGTCGATCGCCGACAGTTCCTCGGACAGTGCGTAACTGTCGCCGGTGCACCTGATGCCGATCATGGCCTGGCGCTTGAATCCGACCTGTACCGGATCGGTCACCGCGACGATCTGCATGACACCGGAGTCCGTCAGGCGCTGAACTCGTTGGCGGACAGCCGCTTCCGAGAGTCCGACGGCTTTGCCGATGGCAGCGTACGAGCGTCGCCCGTCCTCCTGGAGTTGCTCGATGATCGCCTTGGAGACGTCGTCGAGTGCGATGGGTGGTTGCTCGGGCATGGATCGATCTTGTCACTGTGGTGGCCGTGAACACAACCCGTCGACGATGAAAAGCGTGTCATTTCTCGATCGATACGACAGAATCCGTTGTCGAAAGGCCGGAAAAAGAGAGAATCCGTGGATCCGACGGTACTGTCGCAGGCATGGCGAACATTCCTGGTTGTTGGATCGGTGGACGCTCGGCGGACGGTCGCGGTGATCGGTACGAGATCGACGATCCCGCGACCGGAGCGGTCGTCGCCGAGGTGGGTCTGGCCACCGCCGCCGACGTCGATTCGGCTCTCGCGCATGCCCGATCGGCCTTTCCCGCATGGTCCACCGCCACCCCCGCGCACCGCAGTGCCGTGTTGACGGAACTGGCGCGGCTCGTGGCCGCCGACGCGGAGAACTTCGTGTCCGAGGAAGTGGCGCAGACCGGCAAATCGTCAAGACTGGCAAGGGAATTCGACGTTCCGGGCAGCGTCGACAACATCGAGTTCTTCGCCGGAGCGGCGCGGCACCTGGACGGCAAGGCCGCTGCGGAGTACTCGGGTGAGCACACCTCCGCCATCCGTCGTGATGCCGTCGGAGTGGTCGGTTCGATCACGCCGTGGAACTATCCGCTGCAGATGGCGGTGTGGAAAGCGATGCCTGCGTTGGCGGCCGGATGCTCCATCGTGCTCAAACCCAGTGAACTCACCCCGCTGACCACGTTGCGGCTGGCGCGCCTGGCCACCGAAGCAGGCGTTCCCGACGGGGTGTTCAACGTGGTCACCGGAACCGGTCTCGACGCAGGCGTCGCGCTGTCCTCCCACGCGGGTCTGGACCTGATGACGTTCACCGGCTCCACTCCCGTCGGCAGGCGCGTGATGGCGCAGGCCGCCGCGCACGGCACCCGCGTGCAGCTCGAGCTCGGCGGCAAGGCACCGCTGGTGGTGTTCGAGGACGCAGATCTCGACGCAGCCATCCACGGAGCCGTCGCGGGATCGTTGATCAACGGCGGCCAGGACTGCACGGCAGCCACCCGCGCCATCGTCGCCGAATCCCTGTACGACGACTTCGTCGCCGGAGTCGCCGAGTTGATGGGACGCGTCGTGATGGGAGACCCGACCGATCCGGCGACCGACATGGGATCGTTGATCTCCCTCGCGCACCGCGATCGTGTTGCCGCCATGGTGGATCGGGCTCGCGCCACCGGAGCCAGGATCGTCACCGGAGGCCGTGTGCCGGAGGGCCCGGGTGCGTTCTACCCGCCGACCCTGATCGCCGATGTCGGCGAGCAGGACGAGATCTATCGCGACGAGGTGTTCGGCCCGGTGCTCACGGTGACGAAGCATCACGGAGACGACGATGCGATCCGACGCGCCAACGACACCGAGTTCGGATTGGCCGCCTCCGCCTGGACCAGGGACGTGTACCGCGCGGGCCGAGCGTCGCGGGAGATCGCCGCCGGCTGTGTGTGGATCAACGACCACATCCCGATCATCAGCGAGATGCCACACGGCGGGTTCGGGGCCTCGGGGTTCGGGAAGGACATGTCGAGCTATTCTCTCGACGAGTATCTGACCGTCAAGCACGTCATGACCGATATCACCGGTGTGGCTCGAAAGGCCTGGCACCGAACGGTGTTCGCTTCGGCCCATCCCGAGGCGCAGGGGGATGCCCGATGAGCGCGTCATGGGCAACCGCCCCCACCGACCGCGGCGTGGCGATGGTGGCGGGCGCGGCACCGGAATCCTACTGGCTCGACCGTCCCGAACGCCCGGCACCACGGCCACGGCATACGGGTTCGGCAGCCGCGGATCTGGTGATCGTCGGCGGCGGGTTCACCGGATTGTGGGCGGCTCTGCAGGCGGCGGAGGAGAATCCGAACCGGTCGATCGTCCTGCTCGAAGGCGATCGAATCGCCGAGGGCGCAACGGGACGCAACGGCGGCTTCTGCGCGGCCAGCCTGACGCACGGACTGAGCAACGGACTCGACCGCTACGCCGACGAACTACCCGAGCTGCTGCGCATGGGCACCGAGACGCTCGATGCGATCTGCGCGACTGCCGAGAAGTACGGAATCGACGCCGACATCGAACGCACCGGCGAGCTCGACATCGCCAATTTCGACTGGCAGGTGGACGACCTGCGGGAGCTCGGCGACGAGGGGAGACGACTGTCGCAGCCGATGGAATACCTCGATGCCGCGGCAGTGCGGTCCAGAATCGCCTCACCCATGGCGCGCGGCGCACTGTTCGACCCCGACGTCGCGATGATAGATCCCGCCAAACTCGCGTGGGGCCTGGCCGACGCGGCCGAGTCGCTCGGCGTTCGGATTCACGAGAACACCAGGGCTCTGTCGATCGGCAAGTCCGGCAACGGTATTCGAGTGAAGACGGGATACGGTACCATCGAGGCCGCCAAGGTTCTGCTCGCCACCTCGGCATCGAAGTCGTTGCGTCGCAAGCTCCGTCACTGGATCGTCCCGGTGTGGGATTACGTGATCATGACCGAACCGCTGACGTCTGCGCAGCTCGCCGACATCGGCTGGTCCGGTCGCGAAGGCTTGGCCGACTGCGGCAACAGATTCCATTACTTCCGGTTGACGGCGGACGATCGCATCCTGTTCGGCGGGTGGGACGCGCACTACTTCTACGGTAGCGACACCGACCCACGTCGAACCCAACATCCCGAAGAGTTCGCATTGCTCGCCGAACACCTGCTGCAGATGTTCCCCGGCCTCGAAGGAATCCGTGCCACCCATGCCTGGGGCGGGTCGATCGACACGTGCTCGCGGTTCAGCGCCTTCTGGGACCTCGGACTGAACGGACGGGTGGCCTCGGTGGCCGGATTCACCGGCCTCGGCGTCGGCGCGTCGCACTTCGGGGCCCGCACCGCCCTCGATCTGCTGGACGGCAAGGACACCGAACGAACACGACTGAAGATGGTGCGCAGCAAGCCTCTGCCGTTCCCACCCGAGCCCATCAGATCCATCGGCATCAACGTCACCCGCGCCGAGTTCGCCCGAGCCGACCGCAACGGCGGCAAGCGCGGCCTGTGGCTCAAGGGAATGGACGCGCTGGGTCTGGGCTTCGACAGCTGACAGAGCGGCTTCGCCGCACGTGCACGGAAACTCGACCTCTGCTACGTGTTGAGTCCGGAGACATATGAGACACGAGATGTCCAGGGACATGTGACACACGGGCTGTGGTGATACTGCGGGGCACTGTGACCGGCTATGGAGTA
>NZ_NOYB01000009.1:0-37835 GCF_002258235.1 Rhodococcus sp. 06-470-2
GTCCAACGCCTCGAAAAACCGCACCTTCAACCCAGCACATGCCACGATCCCCGCAACTCCCTCAAATCGAGGGTGTTGCGGGGATCGTTAGAACCCGCCATGTCTCCGAGGGTCCTTCGCGGTCGATCACGCGATCGTCAACGCTGGCGCGCTTTGAACCGCGGCTCTTTCTTGTTGATCACGAACACCGTGCCACGGCGCCGAACGACCTGTGCGCCGGGCTTGTTCTTGAGCGATTTCACCGAGTTTCTCACCTTCATGCAACCAGTCTACATGAAAACGATTATCGAAACCGTGACAGGGTCACGCACTCACGAGATCGTCGGCGGCCTTCACCAGTTCGGCGACGACGTGCCCGATCTCGCCGGAGACCTCGACGTTCTCGCGCGGGTGGGCCGAGCCGAACTTGTCGATGGTTCCACCGATGGAGAGCTGGACGTCCTCGAGGACGGTTCCGCCTGCGATGCGTACGGCCTTGCTGGTGTCCTCGTGCGCCCACTTGGCTCCGTTGCCGCTGGGCGACGCGCTGATCACGACGACCGGCTTGCCCACCATGGCACCCGCACCGTACGGGCGCGAGAGCCAGTCGATGGCGTTCTTCAGCACGGCCGGGATGGTGCCGTTGTATTCGGGCGTGACCAACAACAACGCCGTAGCCTTCTCGGCAGCGGCCCGCAGAGCGAGCGCGGCTGCAGGTGCCGATCCCTCGACATCGATGTCCTCGTTGTAGAACGGGACGTCTCCGAGACCGTCGTACACCACTACTTCGGCACCGGCGGGAGCCACTGTGACAGCAGTCTCGGCGATTCGCTTGTTCACCGACTCGGCGCGCAGGCTTCCGACGAGAACGAGTACATGAGCGTCTGACATGAGGTTATTCCTTCGCAAGTTCGGTTGACGTGATCGTCGGATCAATTTCTACCATGCAAACGGACCGTGGTCCATTTATGTTCCCGGCAAGGTAGGCTTCCACTGTGACCGGCCCGATGCTGCCCATAGCGGGCGAGGAATCCGAACGGTGCGACGCAGCGCGCAACCGTCGCCTGCTCCTCGACGCCGCAACCGATCTGGTGGCGACCGTCGGAGCCGATGCCATCACCATGGACGCCGTGGCGAGCAAGGCCGGAGTGGGCAAGGGCACAGTGTTCCGTCGCTTCGGGAACCGGGCCGGGCTGATGCGCGCGCTGCTCGACCACACCGAGAAGAAACTGCAGCACTCGTTCATGTTCGGCGAACCCCCGCTGGGTCCGGGTGCCGACCCCATCGATCGTCTCGTCGCCTTCGGCCGAGCTCGACTCGAATTCGTCAACGTCCAGGGGGAAGTGCTGCGCGCCGCGGAGAGCGCCGACGACGCGCGGTACTCCGCCCCGGCGCACATGGTCAACTTCACCCACGTCCTGTCGCTGCTCCGCGCAGCCGAGGTGGACGGGGATCTCGAATTGCTCGCGTACTGGCTGCTCACACCACTCGAAGCCACGCTGGTACTCCACCAGTACCGAGATCTGGGGATGCCGATGGATCGCCTGGCCGACGGCTGGGAAGATCTGGTACGCCGAGCAACTCGCACTCGGTAGATCCCTCGCTCACAGCCCGACGACGGCCGCAGCCGCCGCGTGCAGCGCCGTGCCGTAGGAACGGCCGTGACCGGCAGCATGAACTGCGAGTGGATGCAGCTGATGCACAGCCGTGCGCTCGCGCCACCCGGATCGCAGCGGCCGTACCGTCTCGTAGCCGCCGACGACGGCGTCGAGGTGGGCGCAACCGAACAGCGCCAACATCGCCAGATCGGTCTCGCGGTGCCCACCGTGCGCCGCCGGGTCGATGAGCACCACTCCCGCGTCGGTCCAGAACACGTTGCCGTTCCAGAGATCACCGTGAATACGGCTCGGCGGCTCTGCATCGTCGAAGTCGCCGTCGGCGATACGTCGGCACGCCGACTCGACGATCGCCGCCTCCCCGGGCGTCACAGTGCCCGCGTCCTGCGCGATCGAAAGAAACGGCAACACTCGTTCTGCGGCGTAGAACGCTCCCCATGAGGTGTGCACTGTGCTGGTCATGGGCCGAGCACCGATGAACAGCTGACCCGAGAAGGCGACGCCGTCGGCATCCACCGGTGGCGCACCGAATCCGGCGGCTCCGGCGGAATGCATCGCGGCCAGAGCGCGGCCGAATCGTTCGGCTGCGCCCGGCGTGGGGCGGGCCGCAATCAGCCGCTCGAGTTCGATGTACGTCCGGCCATGCCCGAGGACTCCGACGACAGGGGCCGCCGCGTCGCCGAGCCACCGAAGCCCGGCGGCCTCGGCCGCGAAGAAATCGGGATGCGCGTGCGGGTTTCGCTTGACGAAGGTGTCGGAGGATCCACTCACGTCCGTCGACACTACGCACGGCGCGAAGCACCACACCGGCACCCGTCATTAGGATGACGTGATGGGACACATCAACTCGGAATTGCGCTCGGGGATCATGCGCGAGCTGGCCGTGCAGTCGACCATCGACCCGATCACGGAGGTCCGCAGGCGCGTGGACTTCCTGAAGGACTACCTGACGTCGACCCCGGCCTCGGGCTTCGTACTCGGCATCAGTGGCGGTCAGGACAGCACGCTCACCGGCAAGCTCGCCCAACAGGCAGCGACGGAGCTCCGAGCCGACGGACACGAGGCCGAGTTCGTCGCCGTTCGACTCCCCTACGGCGTGCAGGCCGACGAGGACGACGCATCGATCGCGCTGAAATTCATCGATCCCGACCGCACGGTGACGGTGAACATCAAAGCCGCTGCCGACGCCGCAGCGGCCGCGACGGCGGAGGCACTCGGTGGTACCGAAATTCGAGATTTCGTCCGCGGCAACATCAAGGCGCGCCAGCGCATGGTCGCGCAGTACGCCCTTGCCGGCGAACTCGGTTACGTCGTCGTCGGCACCGACCACGCCGCCGAGGCGATCACCGGGTTCTTCACCAAATTCGGTGACGGCGGGGTCGATCTGACTCCGCTCACCGGGTTGAGCAAACGTCAGGGTGCAGCGCTGTTGCGCGAATTGGGAGCCCCGGAGAGCACCTGGCGCAAGATTCCCACCGCCGATCTCGAAGACGATCGACCCGCGCTACCCGACGAGGAAGCGCTGGGCGTGACGTACGAACAGATCGACGACTACCTCGAGGGCAAGGACGTCACCGAGGAGATCGCCGACAAGCTGGAGACGATGTTCCTCGCAACTCGGCACAAACGCACGGTGCCCGTGACGCCGTTCGACGATTGGTGGAAGAGGAGCAGCTGAATCCTGCGCCGCCACCTGCCGGTGGCGGCGCGGCGAACCGCGTGCGCTCAGCCGCCTGCGAAGGGCGGCAGTACGTCGACCCTGCCGCCGATCACGCGCCCGAGATCGCGGGTGAGATTGTCTCCGACCAGGAAAGCCGACACCCTGAGTATCGGCTCCATCGGCGCGCCGTGCCGGGACAGGATCAGCTCCCGCAGATCTGCGAGAGTGGCTCCGATCGGCACGGTCAGGTACTCGGACTCGCAGTGCGACGCGTCGACCGCTGCAGCGAAGTACCGCACCTCCACCTGGGTCTCACCCACCGATGGCTCCCATGCTGCGGGTGGGAGGTACGAAGCCGTCGGCGTCGATGCCGTGACCCGCCCACTTGTTCCACATCGCCCCACGCCACACGGCTGCCAGTTCGTCGTCGGTGGCACCGCCGCGCAGAGCTGCCCGCAGATCGGTTTCGTCGTCGCTGAACAGACAGGACCGAATCGTTCCCTCTGCAGTCACTCTGGTGCGGTCGCAATCACCGCAGAACGAGCGGGTCACCGACGCGATGATGCCGACGGTGGCGTCGGTACCGTCCACACTCCATTCCTCGGCCGGGGCGGAGGGATCGACGCGCCCAACCTCACGCAGGTCGAACTCGGTGGACAGTTCGTCGAGCAGGGTCTGGGCATCGATCATGTTCGCGCGGGCCCACTCGTGGTCGGCGTCGAGCGGCATCTGCTCGATGAAGCGCAGAGCAACGCCTTCGTCGAGGCACCAGCGCAGCAGATCGACGGCACCCGACAGGGTGTCGCGCATCAGAACGGCGTTGACCTTGACCGGCCCGATCCCGGCACGCTGCGCTGCCCTGATTCCGGCGAGCACCGACGGCAGCCGATCTCGTCGGGTCAAGCGCGCGAAATCCTCGCGGTCGACCGAATCCAAAGAGACGTTCACTCGGGTCAACCCGGCGTCCGCCAACGACTGTGCCCGATGTTCGAGACCGACGGCGTTGGTGGTCATCGACAGCGGCACACCGTCCGCGACGTCGGCGCACAGCCGCAGAATCTCGTCGAGATCGCGGCGCATCAACGGCTCGCCTCCGGTGAAGCGCACGTCCCGAATACCGAGCAGGCGTACCGACACCGAGACCACTCGGGCAATCTCGGCGGGTGTCAGCAGCGCCGCAGCCGGGATCGCCGGAAGGCCTTCCTCGGGCATGCAGTAGGTGCAGCGCAACGAGCACTTCTCGGTGATCGAGACGCGCAGGTCGCGGGCCACTCGGCCGAAACGATCGATCAGATGCGGCACGTCCGGCCGGTCGGACACGGAGTTCGCACTGCCTGCAGCCGAACCCGTGGTGGTACCGAACCCGGGAATGCCCAGCGAGGTGACACTGTCCACCGTCACCTCGTACCTCGTCTCCGTCGAAAATCACGTCTGTCGTAGATGTGTCTACCCATTATGCCGCAGCCCACACCGAGTCGACGGACCGACGTGCTTAGGATTGGCACCCATGACGGTTGAGCACACGCACGCGATCACTGGATCCGCACGGTGACCGCTGTATCGGTCGAGGAACACGCCGCCGCGGTCGACACTCTGCTCGCGGCGCTGACCACGAGAACAGCTCAGCGAATTGCTCTCGACAACGCGCTGGGACGCGTCTCGTTCGAGGACGTACGGTCCCCGGTCGATCTGCCCCTGTTCCGCAACTCGCAGATGGACGGCTACGCCGTGGATTCGCGATCCGTGTCCACCACCCCGGTGACGCTTCCGGTCTCGACGATCATCGCCGCAGGCCCGACGGAATCGGCAGTGCTCGCCTCGGGCAGTGCCGCCAAGATCATGACCGGTGCCCCCATTCCGGACGGAGCGGACGCCATCGTCCCCGTCGAAGACACCTCCGTGGCGGCGGAAGGTTCGGTGACGATCCACAAGAGCCGCGCAGCAGGTGAATTCGTACGCGAACAGGGAAGCGACGTGCGGGTCGGAACAGTCCTCGTCGAGTCGGGTCGAGTGCTCGAACCCCGCCACATCTCCGTTCTCGCTGCCGTCGGCTTCGGTGAGCTCGAGGTCCGCTCACGTCCTCGTGTGGCCGTCGTGACCACCGGTGCCGAGCTGGTCGACGCCGGCTCGACGCTGACGCCCGGTCAGATCTACGACTCGAACGGGATCACCCTCGCCGCACACCTACGCGCCAGCGGTGCCGAGGTGGTCTCCGTCGCGCGCAGCTCGGACGAGCCGAGCCGCTTCCGCGAGATCCTCGACGCGGCAGCGGAATCGGCGGAGCTGATCATCACGTCCGGCGGAGTGTCGATGGGCGACTTCGAAGTGGTCAAGGACGTGCTCCGACCGCTCGGCGGCAATTTCGGATCGGTTCGCATGCAGCCGGGCGGACCGCAGGGCATGACGCTGTTCGACGGTGTTCCCGTGCTCAGTTTTCCCGGCAATCCCGTCAGTACCGTCGTCTCGTACATCATGTTCGCGCGCAACATCGTTCGGCGAGCGGCCGGCCTGCCTCCGGTGCTCTCGACCACTGCGGCCCTGCACGAATCGATCGTGTCACCGCCCGGTAGACGACAGTTGCTCCGAGGCCGAATGCGCGAGGACGGTCGGGTGGAGCTCGTCGCCGGCCCCGGCTCGCACCTGGTCGCCGCACTGGCATGGGCCGATGTGTTGATCGACATCGATTCCGAGACAACCGAACTCGCTGCAGGATCCGACGTGGAGGTGTGGCCGCTGTGACCACCGATGCCCAGCTGTCTCATCTCGACGATCAGGGCCGCGCCCGCATGGTCGATGTGGCGCACAAGAAGGAAACCTCGCGCACGGCCGTCGCCGCCGGTGAGTTCGTCACCACTGCCGATGTCATCGCCCTCGTACGCGCGGACGACATGCCCAAAGCCGACGTCCTCGCCACCGCCCGCATCGCCGGCATCTCGGCAGCGAAGCGGACATCGGACCTGATTCCGCTGTGTCATCAGCTCGCCCTCTCCTCGGTGAAGATCTCCTTCGGGTTCACCGAGTCGTCCATCACGGTCGAGGCCACCGCCCGCACCACCGGACGCACCGGGGTGGAGATGGAAGCACTGACCGCGGTCGCCGTCGCGGGCCTGACCCTGCACGACATGGTCAAGGCCGTCGATCCCGGTGCCACCATGAACGGCGTCCGGTTGCTCACGAAAGACGGCGGCAAACACGGGCATTGGCAACGGGACGGTGCAGAGGGCGCCGACGAGGCTGCGGGTGATCCCGTGTTCGAGTCCGCACGGTCCGCAGTGGTTCTGGTGGCCTCCACCGGCGGCGCGCGCGGAACTCGACCGGACACCACCGGCCCCGCCATCGCCACCTGGTTGACCGATCGAGGCTTCGCCGTGCGAGGCCCACTGGTCTACGCCGATGCCGACATCGCGGCCGGACTGCACGACGCCCTGCGCGGCGAACCGTCGTTGATCGTCAGCACGGGCGGAACCGGGGTGTCCCCCACCGACGCGACCCCGGAGGCGACGGCGGCACTCCTGGACATCGACATGCCGGGGATCGCCGATGCGATCCGCACCCGCGGAACATCCGCGACGCCTCATGCGGTGCTCAGCCGCGGTGTCTCGGGTCTGATCGGACGCACGCTCGTCGTCAACCTGCCGGGCTCACCGGGCGGTGTGAAGGACGGACTCTCCGTCCTCGACCCGCTCCTCGACCATGTACTGGCACAGATCGCCGGAGGAGGCCCCCACGATGAGTGAACTCGTCGCACGAATTTCCAGTGAACCGTTGAGTACCGCCGAAGTCGAAGCAGCGGTACAGGATTCGCGACACGGAGCGGTCGTGCTGTTCAGCGGAATCGTTCGTGACCACGACGGCGGACATGCCGTGGAGACCCTGGAATACCGCGCACACCCCGACGCGGAACGCTTCCTGAGCCGATGCTGCTCGGAGGTATCGGCAGAGACCGGATTGGCGGTCGCCGCAGTGCACCGCGTCGGCGATCTCCGGGTCGGCGACCTCGCACTCGTCGCCGCCGTCGGCTCGGCTCATCGCGCCGAGGCATTCGAAGCCTGCGCGAGACTCGTCGAGCGCATCAAGGCCGAGGTCCCGATCTGGAAGCGTCAGGGATTCGAGGGCGGACGCACCGAGTGGGTCGGGCTCTAGCGAGCTAACCGGTCTCGAGGTAGCGATGGACCGGAAGCATGGCAGAGGCGTCGTCGGGGTCGTCCGGTCCTCGCACACACGCGCGCAACCGCTGCTCGACGGCCGAGGCATCGAGATCGCTACCGATCAGCACCAGTGAGGTCTGCACGGGCTCACCCCTCGACCACGACGCGGCCTCGAATCGAATGTGTCGACCCACCGTGTGCACGACGAACTTCTGGGTGTGGCCGGCGATGCCGAAGTGTACGAATCCCTTGATGCGGTAGAGGTTTCCGGAAGGATTCTCCAGGAACTCGATCAGTCGCCGGGGTTCGACGGGATCCGTACTGACGAACTCGGTGTGCGAGTACTGCGCGTGCAGGTGACGATCGTGGTCGTGATCGTGATTCTCCCGCAGTAGTTCGTCGAACGACAGCTGCACCGCCATTGCCGAATCCACCGACCGATCCTCGCGCCGATCGAACAGCAGCAGCGGGTCGACGCGACCGAAGGCAACGGGTACGACGGGCACATCTGCGACGACGGCCTGCACCGTCGAGCGCACCGCGGAGCGTTCGGACTCGGTCACCGCATCGGACTTGTTCAGCACCACCAGATCGGCCAGTTGCAGGTGCTGGTCGATCTCGGGATGCCGCGCACGCGTCTGCGGGAACTCGACCGCGTCGACGACCCCGACGAGCCCGCCGTAGACGATGAATTCGTTCTCGCTACCGCGGACCATCCTGACGAGGTTTCTGGGTTCGGCCAGACCGCTGGCCTCGACCACGATCACGTCGATGGCGGACCGGCGGTGTGCGAGGACATCGAACATCGCGTCCATATCGCTGATGTCGACGGCGCAACAGATACAGCCGTTGCCGAGGGAGACCATCGAATCGACCTGGCCGGCCACGAGCATCGAATCGATGTTGATCGCCCCGAAGTCGTTGACCACAACACCTATTCGGATGCCGGAATCGTTGCGCAGCAGGTGGTTCAGGAGGGTGGTCTTACCTGCGCCGAGAAAGCCGGCCACTATCACCACCGGAATTCGTCGACGCGCCACGGCGTCCGAGACTACCGGTCGGCGAGAATCTGCTTCAGCAGGCCTTGCGCGAACGTGGACACAGCGCTCACGTTGCCCGGGGTCGCCAGTCCTTCCAGGCCGTCGACGCCGAACGAGTCGACGTACGGGGACACACTCTCGAGCAACCGGGACAACGCGCTGCGTCCCTCGGCCGTGGGGCCAACGCCGCCGGGTGCCGTTGCGGCGGTGCCGGTCGTCGCAGTCGGGTCAGGGGTCGCGGGCGTCGTGGTGGCGGTAGCCGCCGGCGTGGTGGCGGCAGAC
The DNA here is from genome assembly GCF_002258235.1 of Rhodococcus sp. 06-470-2. NCBI lineage: Bacteria > Bacillati > Actinomycetota > Actinomycetes > Mycobacteriales > Nocardiaceae > Rhodococcus > Rhodococcus sp. 06-470-2. The sequence goes on from NZ_NOYB01000009.1 coordinate 8,726, forward strand.
GCCGGCGTGGTGGCGGCACTTGCTGACGGGGACGGGGTTTCGGCCCCGAGAAGGTAGTCGATGATTCCCGTCGAGATGGCGATCGCATGCTTCAGCTGACCGTCCGAGCTCTCGAGAAGAGCTGCGTCGTCGGGGTTCGATCCGTTGCCCATCTCGACGAACACGAGGGGCACCGTGGTCAGTGCAGGCCCGGCGACATCGGATCGCTCCTGTATCCCGTTCTCGACTCCCGCGTAGTTGGCAGGCTCGAATCCGGCCCGCACATAGGAGTCCCGCATCAGCGTCGATGCCGAGCGTCCGCCCTCGGACTGGGCAGCGTCGGCAGCCGCGTTCGGAATCGGCAGCGTGGGCACGATCAGATGGAAGCCGTGCTTGTCGGCATCGGTCGTCGTACTCGTGGAGTCCGCGTGGATACTCACGGCCACGTCGGCCCCGGACTCGCTGGCCGCCCGCGCCCTGTCGTCGACGCATCCGCCCCATCCGGTGTCGTCTGCTCGACTCGTCTTCACCGTCGCACCCAGGCTCTCCAGGCTCGATCGAACGAGTTCGCTCACTTTCCAGTTGATGGTGTGCTCGGGCACGCCCTCCAGGGTGGTCATGCCGGTGGTCTGACAATCCTTGGTGCCGCCCCGCCCGTCGTTCACCTGCCGCTGCAGATTCTCCGAATGTGCGGTGCCCTGGTGGCCCGGATCGAGGAACACCGTCTTTCCGGACAGTTCCGTACTCGCGGCAGGTGCCGTGTCTGCCGGCGTCGCACTGGCCGGTACGGACGCGAGTACCCCGGCACCGAGAATTCCGGCGCACATCAGCGCCGTCAGTGCCGACCTGGTCATCGGTGCAGATTTCATATGGTCTGGCGCAACGGTGGTACTCGCTGCGCAACTCCCCTTTCGGCCCCTCGGACACCGCTGATCCGAACGGGTCACCGCATCACGGGACTCCACACGTCACAACAGACACTTGCGCATCAAGTGAAGCAGATATCGCGATCGACGAGTATCGAGTGATCTTTCGTTAGTAAAACGATTGCGTTTCGTGACCGATTCGTAGCCCGAGGCCACCGATCCAGAGTGGTACCGGCACATCGTCGCTCGATCGCACTCGAACCGACCCAATGGATGGCACTACCAATTCGAACCGGACGGTTCGTCTTTCTCTCGGATAACGACGAACACCGATCGCCGAGAGAATGCCACGGACAATCACCTCGTCGGTTTCGGAGAAGAGGCGAGCCGATATCTGTGGGAATTCTGCGAAACGCGTAACAATCCCACGACCCGCATGGATGAACACAATGTTCAGCCGTATAGTCGCATCAGTTCGATCTGGACATCCCCGCATCATCCCCTGCATCATTGGAGAGCTTCAGCATGGCCAGAAAAGTCTATGTGCAACTTGTCGATGACATCGACGAAAAACCGATCGAATCCGGTGGCGAACACATAACCTATTCGGTCAACGGAGTCAGCTACGAAATCGACCTGAGCGACAAGAACGCGAAGGAATTTCACCGCAAACTCGACTATTACATCGAGCACTCCACCAAGGTCGGTGGAAAGCGAACGAAGAAGTCGAGCGCCCCCGCAACCGGTGCCAAGCGCGACGCCAATCAGACCAAGGCCATCAGAGAATGGGCCAAGGCGAACGGCCACAACATCTCGGCCCGCGGCAGAATCCCCGCCGAGGTCGAGCAAGCATTCGACGCCGCGCACTGAGCTGACGACAGCCGAGTCGGCATCCCGGCACGACCGCCCGGATGCCGACTCGGCGGTCGGTGTCACCGAAACACGAAAAGCGTCGCCCTAGGGCGACGCTTTTTCGTTGACTTACGCGGTCGAGCTTGTCTCTCGGTGGAGCTAAGGGGACTCGAACCCCTGACCCCCACACTGCCAGTGTGGTGCGCTACCAGCTGCGCCATAGCCCCGAGTTACTGCGTGCTCCCGCTCATGCGGTTGCTCGAACGAAGTTACACCATCGGTCGCAGCAGCAACAAATCACCTGGTGCAGCCGGTACCGAATCCTCGACGACCGGCCGCACGAACGCCCCGAGATCAGTTGATCGACGCCAGCCATTCCGAGTCACCGAGCGCATCGACAACCTGACCGTCGACGAGGACTCCTGGTGTTCCGCGGGCACCCGACGCCGCCAGCGCATCCCGTCCTGTGTTCGCATCCGCCACTGCCGTCTCGCGCTGCGCACCGGCGGAGATGCAGTCCGTCGCCAGATCGCTCGCTCCTGCGGATCGAGCGAGTTCTGCGAGTTCGGCATCGGTCCGGTCGGAGTCGCTGCCTTCTTCGGGGCGAAATTCCGGGTCGAACAGCCCGGCATGAAATGCGGAGTAGACCCGCGCGTTCTCCGTCGCTGCCACGCAGTGCGACGCCGCAACGGCACGCGTCGAATAGTCACCGGACGCCGATTGTGGATCCAGGAAATTGACCAGGTGGTAATTCACCGAGACGACGCCGTCGTCGATTTTCTGAGCCAACTCCTGGCCGTGTTTCACTTCGAGGTCGCCGCAGAACGGGCACATCGGATCCTCGAAGACATCGATGACTCGCTGCGCTTCCGGACGCGACAGCTGAACCACCCCGTCACCCGGCAACGACAATTCGACCGCCGGATTCTTGACCGTTCCGTAGCCGTCGTTGCGTGGAGCGTCGCTTCCGCTCTGCCACATGATCGCCACCCCGATGACGACCACAACTACGACGAATGCGATGCCGCCCAATACGTAGGTCATCGTGTTCGAGGTTGCCTCGGGTGTGTGTTTCGTACTGGATGTCTTCTTCTGGCTCACACAGCGAATACTACGGTTGCGTCGGTCGGGTGCGCTCGCGCCCGAGCGTGTCCGGAACTCGCGACCACCACAGTCCTGCCAGGAGAAGCAGCGCGCCCGTCACGGCGAATGCCGGACCGAACGAGACCTGTTCGACGATCATCCCGGCGACGATCGGGCCGATGACCGCGCCGACATCGGATGCCATCTGGAATGCAGCCAGCACGGGCCCACCGCGCGCCTTCGAGCCGATCACGTCCGCAACCGAGGCCTGCTGGGCGGGGCTCATCAGACCCGATCCGATTCCGGCGATCAGCGACACCACGAGAAACAGCACGGGATCGTGGACGTACCCCATCACGACGGTTCCCAGCCCGCACACCGCCAGCCCACCCACCATGAACGGCTTGCGTCCGCGCACGTCGGACAGGCGGCCTGCACTGGTGAGCACCAGGGCATTTCCCACTGCGAACACGGTCAGCGCGATACCGACGAACACCTCGGATCGCTGCATCGCCTCGACGACGAACAACGGCACCAAGGCCACTCGAACACCGAACACTGCCCACCCGTTGGCGAAATTCGACGCCAACGCAGCCCGATACGACGGGATCCGCAGCGCGGCGAGCAACGACATCGTGGGTGGTGCCGAACCCTTCTCCGGCTTGACGAGGTCGGAGTTGCCCAGGGTGAAGTACACGACGGCCGCCGCGATCACGAGCGCTACGGCATAGATCACGAACGGCACCCGCAGCCCGAATCCGACGAGAGCGCCGCCGACGAGCGGACCGCCGATGGTTCCCAGTAGGAACGCGGTCGCATAGAGGCCGGAGATGCGGCCCCGACTGGTCGCAGGGCTGATCCTGATCAGCAATCCCAGTGCCGACACCGAGAACATCGTCGAGCCGATGCCGCCGAGTCCTCGAAACACCAACAGCTGCCAGTACGTCTGAGCCAGCGCGCAGGCGCCGGTGGACACCGCAACGATGAGCAGTCCGATCAGGTACACGGGCCGCTCGCCGAGCCGCTGCACCAGAGCACCACTGGCGGGCGCGAACAGCAACCGCATGAGAGCGAACGCACTGATGACCGCCGACGCCGCCGTGTATCCGACGCCGAATTCCCGGGCGAACTGCGGCAGAGCGGGCGCGACGATACCGAATCCGAGCGCGATGACGAACGCCGCCGATACCAGTACCCAGATCTCCGGTGGGAGCTTGCCTCCGGGTCTGAATGCGGGCTCGGGAGCCGAACTGTCGTGGTCGGATGGAGGTGAGTCGGTCACGAGCTCTCGAGTGCGGAGGACACCAGCTCACGTGCGGCGGCTTGAACCCGGGCCAGATGGTCCTCGCCCTGGAACGACTCCGCGTAGATCTTGTACACGTCCTCGGTTCCGGACGGGCGCGCAGCGAACCAGGCGCTCTCCGTCGTCACTTTCAGGCCACCGAGGGCCGCTCCGTTGCCGGGAGCCTCGGTCAGCGTTGCCGTGATCGGTTCGCCCGCCAGCTCGGTGGCGGTGATCTGATCGGGCGACAGCTCGGCGAGAACGGCCTTCTGCTCGCGGGTGGCAGGTGCATCGACGCGGGCATACGTCGGATCGCCGAACTTCGCGGTGAACTCGGCGTAGCGCTGCGACGGCGTGGATCCGGTGACAGCGGTGATCTCGGATGCCAGCAAAGCCAGCACGATTCCGTCCTTGTCGGTGGTCCAGACGCGGCCGTTGTGTCGGAGGAACGACGCTCCGGCGCTCTCCTCACCGCCGAATCCGAGCTCGCCTGCGAGCAGACCGGGGACGAACCATTTGAAACCGACCGGCACCTCGAGCAGACGACGGCCGAGACCCGAGACGACCCGGTCGATCATCGACGAGCTCACCAACGTCTTGCCCACTGCCGCCGTGGGCGACCAATCGGGTCGGTGGGTGAACAGGTAGTCGATGGCGACGGCGAGAAAGTGATTGGGGTTGAGCAGGCCACCGTCGGGAGTGACGATGCCGTGTCGATCGGAGTCGGCATCGTTGCCCGTCGAGATGTCGAACCGATCGCGGGCAGCGATGAGCGAGGCCATCGCGTTCGGCGACGAGCAGTCCATCCTGATCTTGCCGTCGGTATCGAGAGTCATGAAACGGAATGTGCCGTCCACCAACGGGTTCACCACGGTCAGGTCGAGATTGTGCCGCTCGGCGATGGCATCCCAGTAATCGACACTCGCTCCACCCAACGGATCTGCTCCGATACGCACTCCGGCCGCGCGGATCGCGTCGAGATCGAGCACGTTCGGTAGGTCGTCCACGTAGGTGCCGAGGAAGTCGTAGCGAGAGACGCTCCCCGCGAACGCCTGGGCCAGGGTCACCCGCTTGATGCCCGAAATGCCATCGCGCAGAAGCTCGTTGGCGCGAGCGGCAATGACCGATGTGGCATCACTGTCGGCCGGACCACCGTGCGGAGGGTTGTACTTGAATCCGCCGTCCCGCGGCGGATTGTGCGAGGGAGTCACCACGATGCCGTCGGCCTTCGCCGACGGTCCGGACTCGTTGTGGCGAAGAATTGCGTGGCTGACGGCGGGGGTGGGCGTGTACCGATCGCCCGAATCGACCAGTACGTCGACACCGTTGGCAGCCAACACTTCCAACGCCGTCGTCCAGGCGGGTTCGGACAGAGCGTGAGTGTCCCGACCGATGAACAGCGGGCCGGTGATGCCCTGTGCGGACCGGTACTCCACGATCGCCTGCGTCGTCGCCACGATGTGCGCCTCGTTGAACGCCGAGTCCAGACTGGACCCTCGATGTCCGGAGGTGCCGAACACCACCTGCTGACTCGGTTCCGACACATCGGGAACCCGCGAGTAGTACGCGGTCACGAGCTGCGAAAGATCCACCAGATCCTCCGGCAGTGCAGTGGTTCCAGCTCTCTCGTGCGCCACGATGCGCCTCCTCGTTGATCGACGAAACCGAACTTCTCGACCAACCCTAGCGCCGCCCCCGCACCCGTGAGCTACTTGCTGTGCTGCTTCGGTGGCCGCGGGAGGAAATAGCTCGTTCGCTGCTGGTATTCGCGATACCCCGGTCGCTTCTCCATGCTGCGCTCGAGCAACCGTGCACCGGTGGCGAACACCAGGAAGTACGTCATCGCGATGGGCGAGAGAAGCGTGAACACCCCGGGCCACGCCGACGCCGAGACGAGGAACAGTCCCCACCAGACCGCCGAGTCGCCGAAGTAGTTGGGGTGCCGCGTCCAGGCCCACAGACCCCGGTCCATGATCCGGCCCTTGTTCGAGGAGTCGGCCTTGAAGGCTTTCAACTGCGCATCGCCCACTGCCTCGAACGTCCATCCGAGAATCCAGACCAGTACTCCGAGCACGACGACCGGCAGAACGGATCCGTGTGCGACAGCGGATACCTGCAGCGGCAGGGACACGAACCACAATGCAACCGCCTGCGTCAGGTAGATCTTCCGCAGGGCGTACAGGGTTTCGTTACCGGGGGCCTTGGCGAGCATCTCGGTGTAGCGCGGATCTTCGCCGTGCCCGCGCGAGCGTCGAAAGACGTGCACGGCAAGGCGAAGCCCCCACACACCGACCAGGACGAGCAGTAGTAAGCGACGCCACAGTTCACCTGTTCCGGTCGCAGCCGAGATCAGGGCGATCAGAACGAATCCGCCGCCCCACGTCACGTCCACGACGTTGTGGCGTCCGATACGCGCGCCGATGAGGGCGGTGACGATCATCAGGACAGCGGTACCGCCGAGGCTCGCCAGCGATACGGTCAGGAAGTCGGACCAGTTCACCGCGGGCACACCCACACCGGTCGAACCGGTTCCATCTCGGACGGTCCGCTCCCGGACCGGACCGCCAGAATCTGATCGACGCCCATCCTGTTGTCCCGGAACGCCATTCCACCGCCGATCAGGTACAGCCGCCACACGCGAGCGACCTCCTCCCCGACCATCGCCACCACGTCGTCGAAGCGTGCCTCGAAGCGCTCGGTCCAGACGTCGACGGTCCGCACGTAATGCTCCCGGAGGGCGTGGACGTCGCGCACCTCCAGTCCGGCCTCCTCGAGCATCGCGACGGTCCGCCCGACCGGGCGCATGTACATGTCCGGCGCGATGAACGATTCGATGAATGCTCCGCCGCCGGGGTTGTCGCCTTCCCTGCGCGACATTTGTTGGATCAGCACGCGGCCGCCGGGCTTGACGTTGGTATGCAGGGCGGCGGTGTAGGTCGGGTAATTGGCCTCCCCCACATGCTCACCCATCTCGATCGACGCCACCGCGTCGAAGGGCCCGTCCGGAATCTCTCGATAATCCTGGATTCGGATCTCGACGCGGTCCTGCAGTCCTCGGTCGGCGATGCGCTTGTCGATGAAGGCCTTCTGCTCGCGGGAGATCGTCACTCCGACGACCTTCGCCCCGTACTCCTGTGCCGCGTGCAGGCTCAGGGATCCCCAGCCGCAACCGACGTCGAGAAAGCGTTGCCCTACGCGCTTGTCGAGGCCGATCTTTCGACATACGAGGTCGAGTTTGTCGCGCTGAGCGTCGTCGAGGGTGTAATCCGGTGAATCGGAGGTCCAGTACGCCGACGAGTACGCCATGTGCGAATCGAGGACCAACTCGTAGAAGTCGTTCGACAGGTCGTAGTGGTGGCTGATCGCAGCGCGGTCGCGGAGCACCGAGTGCAGCCGCCCCTTCACCGAGGCCTGCGACACGGGCGGCGCCAGCGGACGGCCGAACACCCCGAGATCCTTGGCCAGTTTCGCCAACCGTAGTAGCGAGGCCGGCCCCGGACGGATCGCCGAGAGTCGACGCTCACGCACCACACCCCAGACGTGATCGAGAGCCGCGGCGAGATCGCCGTCGACGTCCAACTCGCCGGTGACGTATGCCTGCGCAGCACCGAGTTCACCGGGGCTCCACAGCAATCGCCGAAGAGCGCTCGGACTGCGCAACAGCACCCTCGGTGCCGAGGCATCGCCTGCGACGGATCCGTCCCACGCCTGCAGCCGAACGGGAAGTGGACCACCCACCAGGGGTTCCACCAACTCGGCAATTCGATGCGCAACACCGACTCGTCGATCGGTCCGGTCCACGGAGAGTGTCGAGGTGGTCATCGGTTGTCCCTTCGGTCGAGCACGATCTGTTGAACATCGAGGTACCCGGATCTAAATCCGGCCTCCGAGTAGCACAGGTAGAAGTGCCACATCCGTGCGAACACCTCGTCGAAACCGAGCTGCTCTGCCTCGCTGCGGTATTCGCGGAAACGCCTGTCCCACAGCGCGAGGGTTCGCGCATAGTGATCACCCATGGACAGTCGCTCCCGTACCCGAAGCGAGGTGCTCTGCTCGGTGACCTCTTCGATGGCTCGCACCGACGGCAGGAACCCGCCGGGAAAGATGTACTTGTGTACCCAGGTGTACGTGTTTCGAGTAGCCAGCATTCGGTCGTGCGGCATCGTGATGGCCTGCAGGGCAACTCGCCCACCCGGCGCGAGCAACGAGTCGATGGTCTCGAAATACGTTGCCCAGTACTGATGCCCGACGGCCTCGATCATCTCGACCGACACGATCGCGTCGTACTCGCCGTCGACCAAGCGGTAGTCGAGAAGATCGATCCGGATTCTGTCCGCGTAACCGGCAGCGGCACAGCGCTTACGCGCCAGCTCCTGCTGTTCGGTCGACAGTGTCACCGACCGTACCGTCGCACCACGAGCGGCCGCACGAATGGCCAGCTCGCCCCATCCGGTGCCGATCTCGAGCACTCTGGTTCCCTCTCCGACGCCTGCGCGGTCGAGTAGCCGATCGATCTTGCGGCGCTGAGCGTCGGCGAGCTCCGCACTGTCGTCTCCGCTCCCCGATTCGGCGAACAACGCACTCGAGTAGGTCATCGTCTCGTCGAGGAAGAGCTCGAAGAGATCGTTCGACAAGTCGTAGTGGCGCGAGATGTTCGATCGCGTGTTCTTGGTCGTATTACGCTCGCTCCGTGGGGGTTTCGGGATGTACAGCCCTCGGAGTCGCTGCAGCGACTTGGGAATCAGCGACGCCATTCGCCGGGCGAAGACCTCGAGCACAGCAGTGAGGTCCTCGGCATCCCAGTCACCGGCCATGTATGCCTCACCGAATCCGATGAGTCCGCTGTCCCCGACCCGTGCGGCGAAGTCGTGTGGCCGATGGACGGTCATCAACGGTGCCTCGGCCGAACCGGCACCGATCACCTCGCCGTCGGGCATCGCGACCCGAACCTGCAGGCGTGCCACCGCACGGCGAAAGAGAAAGTCGGCCACGGGTGCGGCCACCGCAACCTTTGCACCACCGGGAACATGGGCGATCTGGGGCCAGACCTGCGGATCGACCAGCGGGCTCGGACCACCGACCGGGTTCGACACCGAATTGGATTTCGACACAGTAGTCATCTGTTGGCCCCTTGCTTCTGGGATTTTCGTGCCCCGGGAGGGGCAGGTTTCTGCACGATCTTCAGCCCCCGCGCCCAGAGCCGAATCCCTTGCCATCGGATCTGTACCACCACTCGTAGCGGCGCAATCGGGATCTCGACTGCAGTGCGAAGAATCGACTGCGTCGTCACTTCTCGTCGACGGCCGTCGACGGTCGCCACGAACGGGGGCTGACCGGCGCGTTCGAGGACGATCGAGAGCCGAAGCGCGGCGTCCGGCTCGGGTAGCAGCATGGAGTATTCGCCGTCGACGTCGTTGAACGGAGAGACGTAGAACTCCTTGGTCGTACGGGCCGCGCCGCGATGATCGGTGTGCACCAGGTACCGGTATCGCTCGCCGTAGGTGTTGTGCACCTCCGCGACGACGCAGCGGAGCTCTCCGTCGTTGTCGTGACACCAGTACACACTCAGTGGGTTGAAGGTGTGACCGAACACCCGTGCGCTCGCCAACATCGTGATCCGTCCGCCGCCGAGATCGATACCGTTCTCCGCCAGGAACGCATCGACGTTCTGGCGAAGAGTGGCGTCGGGGTCACCGAGGTGGTCACGGGAGTCGAACGAGGCCAGTGGTCGCAGTATCCGGGGCAACTCGGGAAGCGCGTCGAGGTCGACGAACCAGCTGTAGCTCCGGTACGAGAACGTGTTTCGAACCGGCGCGCGCCGAACGTGGTCGATTCGAGTGCGATACAGAGCCGCCCCGTGCGCGCGGGTGGCCGGCAGAAGAGACGTCAGAGCCACGTGGCACCCACCCGTTGCGCGGCCCGCGCACCCGAGAGCGCACCGTCCTCGTGAAATCCCCAGCCATGGTAGGCACCGGCGAATGCCACGGTGTCGGTGTCCAATTCGGGAAGTCGACGCTGCGCTGCAACCGATTCCGGGGTGTACTGCGGGTGTTCGTAGGTCATCTCGTCCAGCACCCGACCCGGGTCGATACGATCCGCTCCACCGAGGGTGACCAGCATTCTGCGATCGGTCTCCCCCAGGCGTTGCAACCTGGTCAGGTCGTAGCTGACCAGCACCCGATCGGGTTTGGCCGCGCACGACGGGAGGTGATAGTTCCACGACGCTCGCGCCCTCGTGTTCTTCGGCAGTACCGACGAATCTGTGTGCAGTTGCGTGTGATTGGTCGAGTACGGCATCGCTCCCAGGATGCTGTGCTCGAGCGCAGTCGGTTCTGCGAGCATCTTCAGCGCGGCACCGGGGTGTACCGCGATCACGGCCGCGTCGAACGTACGCAGGTCGTCGCGGGCGTCTCGGATCTGCACGCAGTCCTCGGACCTGTAGACCGCGTGCACGGGGGTATCGAGCAACACCTCGTCGATGTGCCGAGCAACCCGCCGAACGTATTCGATGGATCCACCGGTGACGGTGCGCCAGGTGGGAGAGCCGGTGACGGTGAGCATCCCGTGGTGCCGAAGGAAGGTGAACAGGTAGCGAGCCGGGTACGCGAGAGCAGTGTCCGGATTGCACGACCACACCGCGGACACCAGCGGCGTCATGAAGTGTGCTTCGAAGTACGCCGAGAACGAGTGCTCTGCGAGAAACTGCGCGAGAGTCGTCTCGGACTCCACCGGTTCGGAACTGTCCAGCAGTTCGTTGGCCAGGCGATGAAAACGCTTGACGTCGAGCAGCATCGAGACGAATCGCGGCTTGAACACCGCTGTGCGTTGCGCGAGGATTCCGCGCATGCCCTGGCCGCCCGAGTATTCGAGGCCGCACCCGTCGCACCGCACGGACATGCTCATGTCCGAATCCTGAGTAGGCACCTCGAGCTCGTCGAACAGTCGAAGCAGCGTCGGATACGTCCGGTCGTTGTGCACGATGAACCCGGTGTCGACGCCGACGCGGCCATCGGGTCCGTCCACGTAGTGGGTGTCCGCATGGCCGCCGAGACGGGAGTCCGCCTCGTACAACGTCACCGACGACGTCGACGAGAGCGCGTACGCCGCCGTCAGACCGGCAACACCGCTCCCCACCACCGCGACCCGGCGCCGCGTCACGATTGCCTGCCCATGCAGTCGGCCGGCGCATCGGCAGCGATACCGAGAACGAAGTCGCGCGTTGCCCTGGACCAGACCCGCGGATTGCGCAGCATGAAATGCCCACCCGGCACCGAGAGGTAGCGAGCGTCCACCCCGCGCGCCGCCGCACGTTCGGTCGCCCGGCGGGACGTTCGAGGATCGGTCCACCTGTCGGCAGTTCCGTGCATCACGAGCAGCTTCCTACCCGGTTCGAACGCATCGACCTCCGTGCCCTCCGGCCACCACGGAGCCAGGGCCACGACACCCACGATCTTCTGGGTCGTTCCTGCAGGCTCCACTCCCGGGATGGAAGGATCGTCGACCAGTGCAGCGGCGGTGCGGCCACCCATCGAATGGCCGACGACCACCACGTGAACGTCCGGGTACTCGTCGTGAATTCGGTTCAGCGCCCATCGGGCATCCTCGACCGGAGACCGTTCGGGCGCGTTCCAGCCCCGGAACCGGTACTGCAACTGCTGCACCGATATGCCGCGTGTACGGCCGACGCGCCGAAGCATCCAGGTGAACGTCCACATGCGCAGACCGGCCAGGTGCCACGGCCGACTGCGGGCCCGACTCACGTCTTTCCCGCCGCCGAGGACCAGCACGACCAGTGACGGCGCGCGCACCGGTCTGCCGGTATGCAGAACTGGAGTGGGCTCGTTGCTCATGACCACTATTCGACACCGCGGTCGCTTCGGGTTGGATGAGTTCGACCGAGTCGATTGTGACCTGGCCGACAAAGAAGAAGACCGGACCGAGAGTGTCTCTCGGCCCGGTCTTCGTCGGTGGAGCTGCCGGGAATCGAACCCGGGTCCTCTGCTGCATTGCCAGGGCTTCTCCGTGTGCAGTCCGCTATGCCTCTACTTGGATCTCCCGATCTCGCGAACAAGTCAGGATGACGATCCCAGCCACTGTTTGATGTTCCTCATCATCCCGCGGCCGGATGAATCGGTGAGCCCTCTAGCTGATGCCAGTACCCGGGCCGAGGGCAAGCCCGGACTGACAGACACGCAGTCGCTACTTAGGCAGCGAGTGCGTAGTCGCGCTGATTGGAATCGGCGCTTATAAGGTTGCGATGACGCTTACGGTGGTCTCTCGCCTGCACCGACACGCTTCCCCTGACTCAACATACAAAGTCGAAACCGTTCAGCCCCGTATGTTCCCGAACACCGTGTCCGGGCTGTTCAGTGTAACGCCTCCCCCGGACACATTCATTCCATTAACGGCCGACTCGGCGATCCGCAGAATTCGAGGCAGCGTCGGCGTCGACTCGTTGCACCACCGTGCGCAGCATCCGACGGGCCATCACCAGGCGTACGGGCAGCGAGGCGTACCAGACCGCTCGGCCGGCCAGTCCACGAGGGAAGAACACCAACCGCTGCTCGATCGTCGGCTGCTTCGCAGTTCCCCCGACCGTCAGGTCCAGCCAGGCCTCGCCGGGAAGTCGTGTGGAGGACTTGAGCCGCGTGGTGTGCTCGGTGCCCGACGCGGATGCGTCGGGTCCGGTGACGTCGCGATGCCAGCCGGTGAGAACGTCGGCATCGGCCAATCGTTCGAGTGCAGGCCTGATCGCGGTCGACTGCGCTGCACTGCGGGCGACCCGGGTGTCGGTGTAGACGACCTCGCCTGCCCAGGTCGGATCCGAAGGCAACGGATCCGACGGTGCCGCGGTACCGGTGGCATCTGTCCACCGAGTCTCCACCTCCCCGTCGTCGATCTTGCGCAGCGCCAATCTCACGGAATCGCGGTAGCCGGTCAGGCCGTCCTCCGGGCGCGGGACCACGGCATCGATGTCCATCTCGTGACCGATGGCGTCGTATTGCAGTGATTCGATGAGCGGCATCGCCAGCCCGCGCGGAATGGGAGTCACCAGCCCGATCCAGTGGCCGGCCAGTCGCGGAGTCAACACCGGGAGCACGATGATCCGACGCTGCCGCAGACCCGCAACGTCGGCATAGATGTTCATCATCTCGCCGTACTGCATGACATCGGGACCGCCGATGTCGAACGTCCTGGATTCGGTGATGGGCGCACTCGCGGCCCCGATCAGGTAGTGCAACACGTCCCGCACAGCGATGGGCTGGATGCGATTGTGTACCCACCGCGGTGTGGTCATCACCGGAAGCCGATTGGTGAGGTGCCGGATCATCTCGAACGACGCCGAGCCGGATCCGATCACGACACCGGCCTGCAGAACGATCGTCGGGACTCCCGAGTCGATAAGAATGCGTCCCACCTCGGCACGCGACTTCAGGTGCGGCGAGAGTTCACCGGTCGGCGGATGCAACCCGCCGAGGTAGACGATGCGCCCCACACCGCATTCCGCCGCCACGGCCGCGACGTTCTCGGCGCTGTCGCGTTCGGTGTCGGCGAAATCCGAGTGCCCTGCGGTGCCCATCGAGTGCACCAGGTAGTACATGACGTCGACTCCGCTGAGCGCTTCCTTCAACGATTCCCGATCGCTCAGATCGCCCTGCACGATCTCGACATCGGTCGCCCACGGCACGGAGTCGAGCTTGGCGGGCGTGCGTGCCAGCACGCGGACCGTGTACCCCTCGTCGAGCAGTCGCGGGGCCAGCCGACCGCCCAGATATCCCGTGGCACCGGTGACGAGGACGCGCGGCGACTTCTCGGGCGCGGCGGTGTCGGAGGCAGAGTCGAAAGCTGTCATAACCGGAGTCATTACCCCCGGGCGGTGCGGTTCAACCAGAGAGCGCGATCATCGCGATCGCACCGAGCGCCAACGCCATTCCGATCTTCTGCAACATTCCCACTCGCTCGCCGAGCATCACCATCGCCAGCAGTACCGTCGCCGCCGGATACAGCGACGCGATGACACTGACCAAGGAGAGCAGACCACCCTGATAGGCGTAGATCATCGCCGCGTTGGCGACCACGTCGAGCACGCTGACGAAGGCCGCCAGTTTGAGCACGCTGCCGTGCGGCGGTGCGAAGTGGCCGGAAGCGAGGGCCACGATCCAGACCACCGCGGTCGCGGACGCGCGCGATGCCGCCAGCGGCCACAGCCCGCTGCCGTCGCCGATCCGGTGCAGAAAGATGAACGCGAAAGCGAACGTCACCCCCGAACCGACCGTCAACCAGGCGACCGTTCGGGTGAACTTCATCTCGCGTCCGCCGGCCACCTCGCCGGTCACCTCGTCCGGGGATTCTCTGCTCACCAGCACCACGGCCACCAGTGCTACGGCGATACCGACGAACGCGATGATTCCGGGACGCTCACCCATGGACAGCCCCACCAGGACCGGGATCCCGGCGACCAGGACGGCGGTGACCGGTGAGACCACGGCCATCGGCCCGGCAGCGAGGGCCAGGTAGAACCACCACACCGCAACGCCACCGGCGACGCCCGATGCCAGCCCCCAGAGCATCGCCGGGAGCTCGATCGTGCCGCCGACGAACGGTGCGACGAGCAGCACGATCAACAGCGACAGGGGGTACGACACGATGACCACCCGGAGGGCGGCGACTCGGCGGGATGCGACTCCGCCGACGAAATCGCTCACTCCGTAGCCGACGGCGGCTACCAGGGCGAGCAGTACAGCGGTCAGCGCATTCCCTTCACGCGACGACCGAGCTCGCGAGTGACCTCGCGTTCGGCGGTGCGCTTGGCCAGCGACTGTCTCTTGTCGTAGTCCTGCTTGCCCTTGGCCAGTGCCAGCTCGACCTTGACCTTGCCGTCGGAGAAATACATCGACAACGGCACCAGCGTCAGGTTTCCCTCTTTGACCTTGCTTGCCAGGCGATCGATCTCGCGGCGATGAAGGAGCAGTTTGCGGTTTCGCCGCGGCGCGTGGTTGGTCCAGCTCCCGAGCGTGTATTCGGCGATGTGCAGCCCGCGCAGCCAGATTTCACCGTCGTCGACGGTCGCGAAGGCGTCGACCAGTGAGGCCTTACCGTCGCGCAGACTCTTGACCTCGGTACCGACGAGGGCGACTCCGGCCTCGAGGACGTCGAGTATGGAGTAGTTGTGCCGCGCCTTGCGATTGGTCGCGATGGCCTTGCGGCCCTTCTCTCTCACTGCAGGGCCCTTTCTCGAGCATGCGCCGCGTGGATCGGTTCCACGGGCAACCGCTCCAGCATAGAACCGAACGGCAACCGAATTTATTCGCGCACGTACAACCGCAGCGTGATGTACGCCGTCACCGCAGCCATTCCCACTCCCACCAGCGCGAGGAACGGCGAGACGAGCAGAACGTCACTGTTCGATATTCGGGCCAGAATGTTGGCCTGATACACATCCGACAGAACGTCGTCGATGAACATGTTCTTCGCGGTGAACAGGCCGGCGATCGCGAGCGCCGAGCCGATCAACGCCGCCACCACCGCCTCCAGGAGGAAGGGCAACTGCGTGTACCACCGAGTGGCACCGACCAACCGCATGATGCCCACCTCGGTTCGCCTGGTGAACGCAGCGATCTGAACCATGTTGGCGATCAACAGGATTGCCGCGATCGCCTGCACCGTGGCGATGGCGAAAGCCGCGTTGCGCACGCCGTTGAGCACACTGAACAGACGCTCGACGAGATCGCGCTGATTGAGAACGCTCTGTACGCCCGGTCGATTCTCGAAGTTGTCGTTGATGACCCCGAACCGTTCGGGATCGCTCAGACGCACCTTGAACGACGCGGGAAAGCTGTCGGCACTGACCAGTTCGGCCAACTCCGGCTGATCCTTGAACACGCGTTCGGTGGCGTCCTTCACCGCATCCTCACGATTGAGGTACTGCACCGAGACCACCGACGGAGTGTTCTCGAGATCCGATCGCAGGGTGGCACAGGTCTCCTGCGCACAATCGGCGTCGCTCGCCGAGATGTCGTCGGTGAGGAAGATCTGCACCTCCACCCGATCGAGGAAGATCTGCTGAGTCTTCCCCGCCATCTGGACCACGAGCAGGCCACCGCCGAACAGGCCGAGAGAAATTGCGGTCGTCAAGATCATGGCGATCGTCATGGTGATGTTGCGGCGAAGTCCGGTGAGGACCTCGCTGAAGATGAAACTTGCGCGCATCGCGGAATCCGAGCCCTTCGATTCGTTCGGTCGTGACGTCTGTGCGGTCCTGAGTCGGCGGCGGCGTCAGCGACCGACGCCGTAGACCCCGCGGGCTTCGTCACGAACGACTCGTCCGTTGTCGAGTTCGACGACGCGTCGGCGCATCGAGTCGACGATGTGGTTGTCGTGGGTGGCCATCAGCACCGTGGTTCCGGTGCGGTTGATGCGCTCGAGCAGCAGCATGATGTCCTGGCTGGTGTCCGGATCGAGGTTTCCGGTCGGCTCGTCCGCGAGCAGCACGAGTGGACGATTGACGAACGCGCGAGCGATCGCCACCCGCTGCTGTTCTCCACCGGACAACTCGTTGGGCAGACGATCCGACTTACCGCCGAGTCCCACCAGGTCGAGAACTTCGGGAACGGTGCGCTTGATCATCGAGCGCGGCTTGCCGATCACTTCGAGAGCGAACGCCACGTTCTCCACCACCGTCTTCTGCTGCAATAGGCGGAAGTCCTGGAACACGCAGCCCATGCTCTGCCGCAGCCGGGGGACGCGTCGGGCCGCCAGTCGGTTGACGTGGAAATCGGCGACGTGGATGTCGCCGGAGGTGGGCGTCTCCTCCTTGAGGAGCAGCCGCATGAACGTCGATTTGCCCGAACCGGACGGACCGATCAGGAACACGAACTCACCCTTGTCGATGGAGACCGTCACCTTGTCCAGGGCAGGCCTGGTGGAGGTCTTGTAAGACTTGGAGACATTCGAGGTGCTGATCACGGGTCGCCAGTGTAGTCCTTACCGTCCGGTAACCGCCGGAACCGAGGGAGCACCGCGGCGAGTCCCGAGAGACGGTAAAGGATGCCTCAGCGAGACGACGTCGGCGCAGGCTGGCTGGGTATCAGCGACTGAATCACCGGTGGCAGCGGGACACCGAACGGCGCGGTGGTCGTCGACGGCAGGGTCGTCGTGGTCGCCGGCTGCCCTGATTCGTCGACGCTTCCCGATCCGTCCGGATCGGTGGTGGCGGTCGGAGTGGGTGTGACGGTGGTACTCGAATAGGTCGGTTCCACGGTTTGCGGCTGGATGTAGGGGGTGAGTTCGCCCGGGTCCACGGCAACCGGGCCCTGGATACGTTCACTGTCCCTCTCGGCGATCTCTGCACTGACCTGGCCGTACCACAGACCGGTGAGCACGAAGCAGATCCCGAACGCGACTGTGGACGTGCGGACGCGGCCGTTGATCTTGGCCGGAATGCGCCACTGTCGCCAGTTCCGCTGCGGCCGTTCGGTTCCGGTATCGGGCGTATTCATCGATCCTCCGTCCGATCTGGTCCCGACGCTTCCGGCGCGACCCCGGCCGTACTGACGTCGGGAGCAACGCTGATGCCCTCGGGTCGCAGCGCGGCGGCCACTCGGACTCGAAGTTCTCGTCCTACCTGGAACTGCTTACCCGGCAATGTTCGCGCAACGAGGCGAACGTTGACCTGTCCCACCTCGATGCTCTCCACACCCATCACGGTCGGTTCGTCGAGCAACAGCGGACGCAACCGAGCGTCTGCGAACGCGTCGCGGCCGACCGATCGGAGCAGCGCGTTCACCTGGGTGAGATCGGCGGTACTCGGCACGGGAACGTCGACGACGGCGCGCGCCCAATCCTTCGACAGGTTGATCGCCTTGACGATCTGCCCGTTCGGCACGGTGATGACCTCACCGTCGACGCTGCGGACCCGGGTGACGCGCAGTGTCACGTCCTCGACCGTGCCCTCGGCGTCCTCGGCAGAACCGTTGACGGCGATCTGCACGACGTCACCGAATCCGTACTGACGTTCGGTGATGATGAAGAACCCGGCCAGAATGTCCTGGACCACGCGCTGAGCACCGAAGCCGAGCGCTGCGCCGATGACCGTCGCGGGTGCCACGAGCCCGCCGACGCCGAATCCGAAGCGACGCAGCACTTCGATGGTGACGAGGATGTAGATGAGGGTGACCACGACCCAGGTGATGACCTGGGCCAGCGCGTGCCGATGCTTGGCGGCCTCGGACCGCACGAGCGCATCGCTGTGCTGGTAGTTCTGATCGATTCGGGCAGTGATGCGGGACCCGGTCCAGGTGACGAACCGCGCGGCCAGCATTCCGCCCAGGATGTAGAGCACGATCCCGAGGGCGTTCAGCTTCAGGTCGAGCGTCGGGTTCAGCCAGCTGGTCATCGGAACGACGGAGCGGATCCTGCGCAATGACCGGTCATCTACTGCTCCCCTCGCATTCGCCAACGAATTCCCGATTCCAGGAATCCGTCTATGTCCCCGTCGAGAACTGTAGACGGATTGTTGACTTCGTACTCGGTACGCAGATCCTTGACCATCTGGTACGGGTGCAGAACGTACGAGCGCATCTGGTTACCCCAGGAGCTACCGCCGTCACCCTTGAGCGCATCCATCTCGGCACGCTCTTCCTTGCGCTTGACCTCGAGCAGCTTGGCCTGCAGCACCCGCATGGCCGAGACCTTGTTCTGCAGCTGAGACTTCTCGTTCTGGCAGGTCACCACGATCCCCGTCGGGATGTGCGTCAACCGAACGGCGGAGTCGGTGGTGTTGACCGACTGCCCACCCGGACCGGACGAGCGGTACACGTCCACGCGAATGTCGTTCTCCGGGATCTCGATGTGGTCTGTGGTCTCGACGACCGGAAGCACCTCCACCTCCGCGAACGAGGTCTGGCGACGACCCTGGTTGTCGAACGGGCTGATCCGCACCAGCCGATGCGTCCCCTGTTCCACCGACAACGTGCCGTACGTGTACGGAGCCTTGACCGCGAACGTCGCGCTCTTGATACCGGCCTCTTCGGCGTAGGACGTGTCGTAGACCTCGACGCCGTAGCCGTGCTTCTCGGCCCAGCGGATGTACATACGCATGAGCATCTCGGCCCAGTCGGCCGCGTCGATTCCGCCTGCACCGGAACGGATGTTGACCAGTGCGTCGCGTGCGTCGTACTCACCGGAGAGCAGGGTCCGCACTTCCATGGCTGCGATGTCCTCCCGGAGCGCGGCGCGTTCGGCGTCGGCATCGGCGGTGGCGGATTCGGCTGCCTCGCCTTCTTCACCCTCGGCGAGCTCGTACAGAACCGGCATGTCCTCGAGGCGCTGCCTGAGTTCTTCGACGCGGCGAAGCTCGGCCTGCGCATGGGACAGCTGGCTGGTCACCTGCTGCGCGTGTTCCTGGTCGTTCCACAGGTCGGGCGACGCCGCCTGATGCTCGAGTTCATCGATGCGTCGCCGCAGTTCCTCGACGTCGAGCACCGACTCGACGGTGGACAGAGTGGTGTCGAGCTCGGCCAGGTCTGCAGAAACGTCGGGATGCACGAGAGTCAAGGTTACCGGCACGCGAACCCGAACCCGACCGCCCCCGATTCCCCCGGCCCCCGCGAGCCGAACTGACACCCACGTCGAGGGTTCGAACCGCGCAGATTTCAACTCTCGTCAGGCCATCGGTGGACTGCTAACTTTCGGCTCATCGACACATTCGCATCTCGACATGCCTGCCACCGCCCGGTGCCGGCCACACCCGCAGTACACAGGAGCGTCGCATGACCGTCACCGACCAGTACCTCGAGAACAACAAGGCGTACGCCGCGACGTTCGACGGTCCCCTGCCGTTGCCGCCGTCGAAGCACGTGGCAGTGGTGGCGTGCATGGACGCCCGACTCGACGTCTACCGCATCCTTGGTCTCCACGACGGCGAAGCACACGTGATCCGCAATGCGGGCGGTGTCATCACCGACGACGAGATTCGCTCACTGGCCATCAGTCAGCGTCTACTCGGCACGAAAGAGATCATCCTGATCCATCACACCGACTGCGGCATGCTCACCTTCACCGACGACGAGTTCAAGAAAGACCTACAGGACGAGACGGGCATCAAGCCACACTGGGCTGCCGAGTCGTTCACCGACTTGGACCGCGATGTTCGCCAGTCGCTCGCCCGCATCGAGCAGAGCCCGTTCGTCACGAAGCACGAATCCGTTCGAGGCTTCGTCTTCGACGTCGCAACCGGAAAGCTGAACGAAGTCACCGAATAGGCCCGACCACCCATGTCGCCGCGTACGAGCAGCCCGTGCGCGGCGATAGTCTTCTCCGGTGACCGATTACTCCTCCGATCTCGCTCTCGCCCTCACTCTCGCCGACGAGGCGGACGCCATCACACGCCGACGGTTTCTCGCCATGGACCTGTCGGTCGATTCCAAGCCGGATCTCACCCCGGTGTCCGACGCGGATCTGGCTGTCGAGACGGCAATCCGCAACTCGCTGGGTGCGCAGCGCCCCACCGACGCATTGCTGGGCGAGGAGTTCGGCGGTACTGCAACCTTCAGCGGCCGCCAGTGGGTGGTGGATCCCATCGACGGCACCAAGAACTTCGTCCGCGGCGTGCCCGTCTGGGCGACCCTCATCGCCCTGCTCGACGACGGCGTACCGCGAGTCGGAGTCGTCAGTGCACCTGCCTTGAACCGACGCTGGTGGGCCGCACTCGATCAGGGGGCCTGGACGGCGTCGGACGGCGGTACCCCGCGCCGGATCGAGGTCTCGAAGGTCGATTCGTTGGCGTCGTCGAGTCTGAGCTTCTCCAGCCTGTCCGGCTGGGCCGACCTCGGCACCCGAGATCGGTTCCTCGATCTGACCGACGCCGTGTGGCGGGTACGCGGCTACGGCGACTTCTTCTCGTACTGCCTCGTGGCCGAGGGGGCAGTCGACATCGCCGCCGAACCCGAGGTCTCGCTGTGGGACCTGGCCGCGCTCGATGTCCTGGTGCGCGAGGCAGGCGGCGAGTTCACCGCGCTCGACGGCACCGCGGGCCCACACGGTGGCAGTGCCGTGGCCACCAACGGCCTACTGCAGCACGCGGTCCTCGAGCACCTGTCCCCTCGGGCCTGACATTCGCCTAGAGAACTGCAGCCACAACCAGCGCGATCAGCGGTGTGATGCCCTGAACGAACGCCGCTCGAAAGTACTTCGCGCCACCGGTCGCGAGCACGAGTGCCGCGCCGACGATGCTCGCGCAGGCGAAGTACACGATGGCGTCGCCCGCTGAGCCGCCCACGACGAGGCCGACCACGATGCCGATGGCCAAGAACAGGTTGTAGAAGCCCTGGTTGAAGGCCATCGGTTTGACGACGTCGGCGTCGTGCTGACTGGCGACGCCGAAACGCGACCATACTGCGGGCCTGGACCAGGCCACGCTCTCCATGACGAAGATGACGACGTGGAGGGCCGCGGCGAGGCCTGCGAAAACCTGGGCGATCGGATGCACCGGATCAGCGTGCCACATCCAGCCCGGCCTGGCGTGATGCACTCGGCAACCACTCGGCTCGGTGCGTGAACTTACTCGATAGTAGACAGCTATCTTACTCGGGAGTAAGATCTGTGGAGTCCGTGACCGACGCCGAGGAACTGGTGATCATGAGCAAGCAAGACAGTGTGGTCGACGCGAAGGCCCCCAAGGTGCCCCGCGATACTTCTGCGGTTGGCCTCAACCCGTTCAAGAGGGATGCGATCGGAACCGCGATGCGCGTTCTGACCGCCATCACCGGATCCGAACTGGCGGAGAAGTACAACCTTCGTCAGACGATCGACCGGGTGACGTACGAGAGCACCAAGACCGGGTTCAAGACGCTCGGCGCGGCAAATCGCACGTTCGCCAAGGTCACCGGTGGCGGTAAGCCCAAGCGTCTCGACGACGGTGCCGCCAAGAACCTGAGCTACTTCGACCTGACGCCCGACGACGAGCAGCGCATGATCGTCGAGACGGTCAAGGAGTTCGCCGAGGAAATCCTCCGGCCTGCCGCATTCGATGCGGACCACAACGCGTCCTCGCCCGAGGACCTCGTGCGTCGCTCCGCCGAACTCGGCATCACCCTCATCAACGTTCCCGAGGAGCTCGACGGCGCTGCCACCGAGCGCGGGGCCGTCACCAACTCGCTCGTTGCCGAGGCGCTGGCGCACGGCGACATGGGCCTGGCCCTGCCCATCCTCGCCCCCTCCGGCGTCGCCGTCGCGCTGACCCAATGGGGAACGGACGCACAGCAGAAGACCTACCTGCCCGCGTTCGTGGGCGAGAAGGTTCCGAACGCTGCGGTGGTCGTCAACGAGCCCCGCGCGCTCTTCGATCCGTATGCGTTGCAGACCAAGGCCGTTCGCTCCCCCAGCGGTTACAAGCTCAACGGCGTCAAGAGCCTGGTGCCTGCTGCAGGCAGCTCCGAGCTGTTCGTCATCGCCGCAGAACTCGAAGGCCGCCCGGCATTCTTCATCGTCGAGTCCGACTCGAAGGGTCTCGTCGTCGAGGCCGATCCGAGCATGGGACTGCGTGCTGCCGGTCTCGGTCGCCTGATCCTGACCGACGTCGCAGTTCCCGAGTCGGCATTGCTCGGTGACG
The DNA here is from genome assembly GCF_002258235.1 of Rhodococcus sp. 06-470-2. NCBI lineage: Bacteria > Bacillati > Actinomycetota > Actinomycetes > Mycobacteriales > Nocardiaceae > Rhodococcus > Rhodococcus sp. 06-470-2. The sequence continues at coordinate 31,398 of NZ_NOYB01000009.1, forward strand.
GTGACGCGGACCAGCGGGCCGCCGAGTACAGCGCTGCCATCGGTCTCGCACGACTGGGCTGGGCGTCGCTGGCCGTCGGTACGAGCCAGGCCGTGCTGGACTACGTCGTCCCCTACGTGAACGAGCGTGTGGCCTTCGGCGAGCCGATCAGCAACCGCCAGGCCGTGGCCTTCATGGTCGCCAACATCGCCATCGAGCTCGACGGCATGCGGTTGGTGACGCTGCGCGGCGCTTCGCGGGCCGAGCAGGGACTGTCGTTCGCCCGCGAATCGGCGCTCGCGCGTCGACTCGCCTCCGAGAAGGGTATGCAGATCGGTTCCGATGGCGTTCAGTTGCTCGGCGGTCACGGCTTCACCAAGGAGCACCCGGTGGAGCGTTGGTACCGCGATCTGCGATCCGTCGGCGTCGCCGAAGGCATCGTTCTCATTTAGCCGTCCGCCCCCGAATTCCATGGCACTCACCCAAGGACACACACCATGATCAATCTTGAACTTCCCAAGAAGCTTCGGGCGCAGGCGAATCAGGCTCACCAGGTCGCTGCCGAGATCTTCCGCCCGATTTCCCGCAAGTACGACCTCGCCGAGCACGAGTACCCGGTCGAGCTCGACACCATGGCGTCGATGGTCGAAGGCATGTCCGACGCCGGTGGCGAAATCGGCGGAGCCGCCGGTGGCCGCGAGAAGGACAGCGAGTCGGCCAAGCCCAGCAAGACCGCGAACGCCAACGGCGGCAACATGTCTGCCCTGGTGAACGTGATCGAGACCTGCTGGGGCGACGTCGGCCTGACGCTGTCGATCCCCTACCAGGGCCTGGGCAACTCGGCCATCGCAGCGGTGTCCACCGACGAGCAGCTCGAGCGCTTCGGCAAGGTGTGGGCCTCGATGGCCATCACCGAGCCCAGCTTCGGCTCGGACTCCGCAGCGGTGACCACCACCGCCGTCCTCGACGGTGACGAGTGGGTACTCAACGGCGAGAAAATCTACGTCACCGCCGGTGAGCGTTCCACCCACATCGTCGTATGGGCGACGGTCGACAAGTCGCTCGGCCGCGCGGCCATCAAGTCGTTCGTCGTTCCGCGTGACGCACCGGGCCTGTCGGTTGCACGTCTCGAGCACAAGTTGGGCATCAAGGCGTCCGACACCGCTGCGCTGCTGCTCGAGGATTGCCGCATCCCGAAGGACAATTTGCTCGGCACCGCCGAGGTGAACGTCGAAAAGGGCTTCGCAGGCGTCATGCAGACCTTCGACAACACCCGCCCCCTGGTGGCCGGTATGGCCATCGGTGTGGCGCGGGCGGCACTCGAAGAGCTGCGATCGATCCTGGTCGATGCCGGAGTCGACATCTCGTACGAGACACCCGCCTACAACCAGCACGCGGCGGCCGCAGAGTTCCTCCGCCTCGAAGCGGACTGGGAAGCAGCACATCTGCTCGCGCTGCGAGCAGCGTGGATGGCCGACAACAAGGAGCCCAACTCGCTGCAGGCATCGATGTCGAAGGCCAAGGCGGGCCGCTCGGCAGTCGACATCACCCTCAAGGCAGTGGAACTCGCCGGTACCTACGGCTACTCCGAGCGTCCGCTGCTCGAGAAGTGGAGCCGCGACTCCAAGATTCTCGACATCTTCGAGGGAACTCAGCAGATCCAGCAGCTGATCGTTGCTCGTCGAGTACTCGGGAAGTCGTCCGCAGAACTGAAGTGATACCTGGCTCGTCGTCGAGCCGAGATGTCGCCGCGAAACGGCATCGGACCCGCGTCCGATGCCGTTTTTCGTGCGTCGGAAAGAAAAATTCCGGGACGGTGTCGATATCGTGGTCTGCCGGACGTCGTCATCGTGAACGGCGACTCGCGCCGCGACAACGAGGTACCGAACCCAGGAGCGCACCATGAAGTACATCCTCTTGATCAACGCCGACACCACGCCCGGAGCAGCACCGGGCTGCAGCAGTGTCGAGGACTGGATGACCTACGAGAAAGAGATGAAGGAAGCCGGCGTCTTCGTCTCCGGGTACGCCATGGCCGATCTGACGACCGCCACCGCGGTGCGCGTCGACCCGCGCACCGAGGAACGGACCGTCACCGACGGCCCGTACGCCGAGTCGCACGAGGTTCTCGGCGGCTACGACGTGATCGACGTCCCCGACCTGGACGCGGCACTCGAGTGGGCGGCCCGATGCCCGGGCTCCAAGGACGGCGGCGCGGTGATCGTGCGGCCCCTTGCAGAATTCTGACCGGCGCAGTCCCGCCATGCAGGATTCCTCGGTGAACGAGTCGGGGGTTCATCGAGCGCTCGAATCGGTCTTCCGAGCCGAGCGCTCGATTCTGCTCGCCTCGTTGGTACAGCGGTACCGCGACCTCGACCTCGCCGAGGAAGTGACCTCGGACGCCATCGAGTCGGCCCTCAAACACTGGCCGGTCGATGGCGTCCCGTCACGGCCGGGGGCGTGGCTACTCACCACTGCCCGCCGGAAGGCGGTCGATCGGCTGCGCCGCGATCAGAGCCTGGCCGCCAAGGTCGGAGTGTTGCAGGCGGATACGGATCGCAGCGAACCGAGCAGCCCGAATTCGCTCGACGATGCTCTGCCCGACGACCGGCTGCAGTTGTTCTTCACGTGTGCACACCCGGCGCTTGCGGCCGGTGACCGACTCGCGTTGACGCTTCGATGCCTGGCCGGTCTCGGTACCGGCGAGGTGGCCCGTGCGCTGCTCATCCCTCCGGCCACGGCGGCGCAGCGAATTGTGCGGGCCAAGAGGAAGATTCGGGCCGCACGGATTCCGTTTCGCCTCCCGGGCCCGGACGAGCTGGCAGGCAGGGTGCCGATGGTGCTCGAGGTGGTCTATTCGATCTTCACCGAGGGCTATTCGGCGACCTCGGGTGAGAGTGTCGGGCGAGTCGATCTCGTCTCCGAAGCCATCGGTATGGGACGACTTCTCCACACCGCACTGCCGACCGAGCCCGAGGTGGCAGGCCTGCTGGCGTTGATGCTGCTCATCGACGCCAGACGCGACGCTCGCACCGACTCGGATGGTGACATCGTGCTGTTGGCAGATCAGGACCGTGGACTCTGGAACGCCGAGATCATCGCCGAAGGGACGGAACTCGTGGTCGAGGCCCTCAGCGGCGGCCGGGGCGGTCCGTACGCCGTGCAGGCGGCCATCGCTGCGCTGCATGCAGAATCACCCGACACCGACAACACGGACTGGCCCCAGATCGTTGCGCTGTACGACGTGCTGATGACACGGACACCGAATGCGATCGTCGCGATGAACAGGGCTGTCGCACTGGCGATGCGCGACGGTCCAGAGCCCGGTCTGCGAGAGCTCGACCGGCTTGCCGACGAGGCGTCGTTGCGCCGATATCATCCGTATCCCATGGCGAGAGCCGATCTGCTGCAACGACTCGACAGGTTCGAGGAGGCGGCGGTGCAGTATCGCCGTGCGTTGGATTTCGCCCGAACCACACCGGAGAAGCGCCTGCTCCGACGTCGGCTCACGGAAGTGAGCACCTGCCGCGGTCAGGCCGACAGAACCGCGTCCACCTGATCTGCCGTCAACGCACGGTCCGCGTACACCACGCGAATTGCGTCGACATCCGGATTGCCGACGTCGGGTCCGCGGGTGATCAACTCCAGGCCTGCGCGTTCGGCCACCCGCGCCGACGCGACATTGTGTTCGAGCAGGTATGCCACGATCGGCAGTTCGGGCTCGGTTCGGTGCGCGCACTCGACTGCGATCTCACACATCTCCGCGGCATACCCGTTGCCCTGCGCGTCGGGATGGAGGCGATAGCCGAGATTCCAGAAGGCGTTGCGGCGCTTCGAACATCCGCCGTAGCCACTGACCGTGCGGCTGCCGCGCTCACGAATGATCCAGGTGGACAATCCATCCCGCCGCCACTGCTCCGACCAGCCCTGCACCATTCGTTCGGTCACGCCGGGATCGGTGTGCCGCAGGCTCGGAAAATGGGTCCACGACTGCGGGTCGCTGCAGATCGCGTACAACTCATCGAGATCGGCGACGGCCGGCTCGTCGAGGTCGAGACGCGAGGTTCGTGTTCGCACACGCCGGATCCTACGGGGAGGAAATCTGGTAGACCGGTGGTACGGAATCGAGTGAAGGGTGTGACCGTCATGGCCGAGTGGGTCAAGAAGATCGAAGAGAACGCGAAGGGTCTCATCGCCGAGGCCGAACAGGAGTTGACTGCACTCGAGGGCGTGGACACGGTCGACCTCACCGCCGACGCCTCCGAGGACGGCGAGGATTCCGACACGGTCACCAGTGACGATGCCCGCGAGCAGGTTTCGGACTGAACCGACGGTACCCAGTCGTCACGGCCGGACCACGACGACACACGATCGGTCGGTGGACGTCGATCGGAATCATCTGTCGCGCACCAGGTCTCGACTCGACGACGGCCGTGCCCGACGCGGGATGTCCACCGTCGCGGCACTGTCCGAAATGCTCGAACACACCGACCGGTAGCCGGGATCAGTCGAACACGGACCAACAGATGCTGTTTCTTCTCTTCTGGTCTTCCAACACCAGCCGGCGCACGCTGTTCGGAATCCGGTCACGCTGCCACTCGAGCTCTTTCCTGCCTGCACTCGTCTCTCGGCCTGCAGGTGCCGCCGCCCGCGCTGCCTTGATGGCGTAGGCGGCTGCTCCGAGGTCGTGTTCGGGTACGTGAGCCACGCAGGCTGCCTGGCCCGCGGCGTACGCGGCGAAGCGAGAGCAACCGACGAGCGGCCGTGCTGCTCCTATGGCGTGGCCGCCGAGGGCGCGGGTGGCCATCATCGCGAGTTCGCCGCGCACCCACGCACGGGTGGCCTCGATCGCCTCGCGTGGTCGCGGGTCGACGGGTCGGACCGTCTCGAACAAGTGGAGGACGTGTTCCGCACACTCGGCCGCCCAGAGCGCGAGGCTCCGATGGTCGTCTTCGGACAGAAGTCCGCCGCGCTGCACGGTGATGAGGCGAGGGTCTCGGACGGCGGGAAGAATCACACGAGTCGTCCTTTCGACGGTATCGCGTTCGCCCTCGGGCCGAACGGGCCGTTCCTGCATATACGAGAATACGAAAAAGACCCAGGACATATGTCCTGGGTCTTCGTCAGTGGTAGCGGGGACAGGATTTGAACCTGCGACCTCTGGGTTATGAGCCCAGCGAGCTACCGAGCTGCTCCACCCCGCGTTGCAACTACGAAGTTACTACCGTGCGTACGGCCAATGCAAATCACGTGACTTCCGAGCGCTGTCACCCACTCGACCAAGTGCACCGCGGCAGGTTGTGGCTCGCGCTTATCACGGTTCAGGCGGCTCGAAATAGTGCTCCGCGTCTCTTTTCATGCGTGTTTCGAGTCACATAACGGTCGGGTTACGAAGTAGAAACAATAGCGCCACGACCAGGCCTGAGCTGCCGAAATACCCCCTCGAGTCCCAGTATGTGGACAACCACGGTCCCATTCCGGCTCAGTGACGGTGAGCAGATCCTCGACTACCTTCACGGGCGGCCCTAAACCGCTGGGCCTGCACCACCCCGCCGCTTCCTTCGCTCTGCCCCGCGGGTGTGGTCCCCAATACGTACGGGGGCAGAGCCGCGACGATACGAAGTGCCTGGTCACGAACGCCGTACATCCCGGCGAGGTGATTGCAGGCCAGTCGCGCCAGTCGAGCGCGGAGAGGATTCACCCCGCATGACCACACAGAACAATTTCGGCAAGCGCGCTCTCGGATTGGTCGCCATCGCAGGCGCCGCCGTAGCAATCCCCCTCGGCGTTTCAGCCGGAACCGCCAACGCAGCCTCGAACAACTGGGACGCAGTCGCACAGTGCGAGAGCGGTGGCAACTGGAGCATCAACACCGGAAACGGCTACTACGGTGGCCTGCAGTTCTCGCAGAGCACCTGGACGGCCAACGGCGGAACCGGATCGCCGGCCAACGCATCCAAGGCCGAGCAGATCCGCGTCGCGGAGAACACCCTGCAGAGTCAGGGACCGGGCGCATGGCCCGTGTGCGGTCAGCAGCTGACCAAGGGTGCCTCCACTCCCGAGCCCGAGGCAGCTCCCGCACCGGCACCGCAGCCGGCTCCGGCACCGGCACCGGCACCGGTCGTGGCCCCCGAGGCCGCAGCAGCCACGCAGGCTGCACAGGGCGTGTTCGACGCGGCGTCCAAGCTCGCCGACCAGTACGGCCTGAGCACTCAGTTCCAGCACCTCGTTGCAGCGAACGCCCCGGTGCTCGCGCCCATCGGACGCTGATCACCCGGCAGTTCGTCGAACTGCCTCTCACGTTGCCTCGTATCTCACGCGCGAGCAGGTGACGAACGACGAAAGGGCCGCCTCACCATTGGCGGATTCTAGGGGTCCTCGCAACACCTGATGGTCAGATGCCTGTCAGTAGATCACGTAAACGCTCGGCTGGAGTTTTCCAGCCGAGCGTTTTGCGTG
>NZ_NOYB01000050.1:0-37511 GCF_002258235.1 Rhodococcus sp. 06-470-2
CGAAGGGTGGCCCTTGTCGTGGGCGAGTTACGACAGGACTCGCCGAGCACCTACATATGAGGTTGTACGGGGACCATCACGTGAGGGTGTACACCGATAAGAGTCGACTCGTTCTGACTTCTGCGTCTATGACAGCGCGCACGGGGACTATCTCTACACCGATGCATGCGTTAAGTGGTTGATAAAGAAGTGCAAGACAGCAGACGGTTTCCGTGAAGCCACCGGCCACGAACCCCGACTCAAGTAGAGCGTGCCCAGCAATTATCCACACCCTACTTCTACTTCACCATTGCATCATTTGTGACAGCCCCGGTTTTGGTTGACGATCGGTCAAAGATGTCCTGAGGCCCTACACGTCAAACAGGGTCACTGCATGTTCGGCTTGAACCGGGCCGCACCGCCAGGTATCAGAGTAAGCGCATCCACCCTGCATGAAGACAGAGTTGAGATCTTTACTGTACCGAACAGTAGGTTGACATTAAATTTAGGTCCATCGGTTCAAAATAGACACAGCAGAGCCCAAACATAAATAGGCACAACGAGTTCGGCACTAAAAAAACCGTGCTTACATAGTGCGCACTGTGGCCTCAGATGTGTGTACCTGCCCCTTCTGGTCTTGCCACTCAACTACACACAGCGCCTGAGTTGAAGAGCCGAACGTCAGATACAGAGGGTAACTGACTTCCCCACGCGGAGGAAACACATTGATTGGTTCCATGTCTCGTGATGAACCGACTACGTCAAATTTCTGGTCTATGTTGCGGTCCTTGTCAAGATAAACAAACCTGACATTCCTTGCCGCGTAGTTCAAAGTGCTATACAGAACCAACTTCCAGTTCTTCGAAGACTTGAGCCTCCCTTTAGAATCAGTCTTTTGCGATTCGCTGACCTCAATACGAGGCCAGATCCCCTGTTCGATATCGTCGATGCTAGGTAGATCAGTTGTGGACAAATAAGACAGCACATTCCCACTGGAAGACGGCGGACTTTCATCTGGAGCCGAAGCCTCCGCGCTCGGCCTGCTGTCATTCCGATACTTAACTGCCAGGCGCGTCAGAATTTGCTCGACTATCTCTGTCAGACGCGCCTCAGAGTCGTACGAACTCATGAACGCCTTGGCCTGCTGCTGCTTGATGTACGCGTCCAGCGCTGTGCGCTGCTCGCCAGAGTCAGACCTGCCGCTTGGTGATCGCTGCGTCTCGTTCATGATGATCGCGACTTCTTTACCGGCCTTCAGGAGCAGGTCAATCTCCTCTGCTGTTCCCGACGGAAAGTTCGGCGTCGGTGTACCAAGCCTGTCAGTAAAGATTACTAAGCCCATGTCTGAGTCCTCGACGATCTGCTCATTCAAGACCGCCTGGGCGTACTCACCGAAGCCAGACGAGCCACCTTCTTGCCAATCGGTGGGACTGTAGTTGATTCCGTAGATCCGACCGTGGGTGGAGTTCCACCGCCTTACGGCCCTAGTCACGATGCCATGATGCTCGACTGGCAGATCGCTCGGACTCGACAGCAGAATTTGGACTACCAGCGCTGTGTACGACATAAAGAAAGCTCCCCACCATGCGTCGTGAGCCGATGCCCACATACCTGTTCAATAGTTTTACAGGGACTTTCGAATAAGCACACGATCTAGTCTTGGTTCGAAGCACTGAGCTTGGCGGGAAGAATCAACGGTGCCCGAAACACTGGACCCCATGGTGGACGAGGTGGATCAGAAGCAGTTGGCCGAGGGGCTCCTTGCTCAGGACAAGGAGCAGGGCGTGGAGTGAATGGGCCCGAATGGGCTATCGAATCAGCTCACCAAGAATGTCCTGAAATCCGCACTGGATGCGGAGATGACCGAACATCTCGATCACGACAGACACAACGCTGCCGGCCGCGGCAGCGGCGACTCCCGGAACGGCACCCGATCGAAGACGGTGCTCACCGAGATCGGGCCGGCGGAGATCGACGTCCCACGCGACCTCCGATTCTCCCCTCGCTCCGCCGATCGTCAAGAACTCCCGCCTCGGCAAGTAGCTGACCGGCACGCTTGCACACGGCCTCACCCTCTTGGTCAGTCGCACGTCGACCCAGCCAGTGAAGCGGCAACGCCGCCTCACCGGTCTCGACGGAATCGTGTTGTCCTTGACTACCAAGGGTTTGACCACCTGCGAATTGTCCGCGCACTTCCAGGACATCTGCGGGGCGACTGTGCAGGAGGACACCATTCCCGTGTCGTCGACAAAGTCGTCGATGAGATTACCGAGTGACAGAACCGGCCGCTCAAGTGTGTGTACCCGGCGATATTCAACAACGCTGTGCACGTCGAAGGTCGGAACGGGCAGCCAACCAACAGCAATATGAAGTGGGCGCAGAGGGGTTCGAACCCCCGACCGCTGGTGTGTAAAACCAGAGCTCTACCGCTGAGCTATACGCCCGAGCGCCGGTGGCCTGGGATCACCCGGGCCACCGGAACGCTTGGAGAAATTTATCGTGTCTGATCTCTAACTACAATTCCGCAGGTCAGCTCACTTGTGCAAGAGCCTCGGCCCACGATGAACTGTCGCGAGCCTCACCGGGTCCGTTCATTTCGGCGAACCGGATGATTCCGGATTTGTCGACCACGAACGTTCCACGATTGGCGAAGCCGGCGCTGTCGTTGAACACGCCGTACGCCTGAGCAACCTCACCGTGCGGCCAGAAGTCCGACAGCAGCGGAAAGGTGTAACCCTGTTCTGCAGCCCAGATCTTGTGGGTCGGAGGCGGACCCACCGAGATTGCCAAGATCGCAGTCTCGTCGTTCTCGAATGTCGGTAACTCGTCGCGCACTTTGCACAGCTCGCCCTGGCACGTGCCGGTGAAGGCCAGTGGATAGAACACGAGCAGAACGTTTTTCACGTTCCTGTAAGACGACAACGTGACCAGTTGGTTGTTCTGATCCTTCAGAGTGAAGTCGGGCGCAACCGCGCCAACCTCGATCGGCATCTAGAACCGTCTTCCTGTATCGAGCATCGACCTACCGCTTGGTGGCAGGGGTCTTGGGCTGAACCAGACGACTTCCGATCCAGTCACCGAGGTTTGCCGCAGAGGTCTGCGTCAATCCTGCGGTCGGGGCGGACTCGGCGATCTCGCTGGGTTCGACGTGACCGGACAGGCCGGTCTTGGGGCTGAGGACCCACACGATTCCATCGTCCGAGAGTGGCCCGATGGCATCCATGAGTGCGTCGACCAGGTCACCGTCTCCGTCGCGCCACCACAGCAGTACGACATCGATCACCTCGTCGGAATCCTCGTCGAGGGTCTCGCCACCGATCGCATCTTCTACGTCGGCGCGCAGATCATCGTCGGTGTCCTCGTCCCAGCCCAGCTCCTGTACGACCATGTCGCGAGTGATGCCAAGTTTCTGAGCGTAGTTCTGAGCGTCCGCCGCGGCGACCACGGTGGTGACCTCCTTGAATTGTGGGTGCAGTAGACAAAGCGAACAGGGTCGGAGCCGTTCGCGCAAGCTGACCGCGCCGAAATTGCGTACATAAATTTCTACTGGTGGGTATCGGACCTCTGTACTACCAGAACCGAGAAGATGTAGCAGGATTGGGAGGAATCACGAGAACGAGGAAAGTAGAGCGCCGTCACAGGGGCGCGCTACCGGACCGGACGCCACACCGAGCGTCCGCCACATTGAGGAGTGCACACGTTGTCCGAAGTGAACAGCGGCGAACGGCAGAACACATCGTCTGCAGGCAAGAAGGGCTCTGACGGCCGGGTCCGCGTCATCCGCGAGGGTGTCGCGTCGTACCTGCCCGATATCGACAACGACGAGACCAACGAATGGATCGAATCGTTCGACGGCTTGTTGGAGAGGTCCGGCCCCAACCGCGCTCGCTACCTGATGCTCAGGTTGCTCGAGCGCGCCGGTGAGCGCCGCGTTGCGCTCCCGTCGCTGACGTCGACGGACTACGTCAACACCATTCCCACCGAGAACGAGCCGTGGTTCCCCGGCGACGAGTCGATGGAACGCCGCTACCGTGCCTGGATCCGCTGGAACGCGGCCATCATGGTGCACCGCGCGCAGCGTCCCGGCGTCGGCGTCGGCGGACACATCTCCACGTACGCCTCGTCGGCCGCGCTCTACGAGGTCGGCTTCAACCACTTCTTCCGCGGCAAGGACCACCCGGGCGGCGGCGACCACATCTTCATCCAGGGTCACGCCTCCCCCGGCATCTACGCCCGCGCCTTCCTCGAGGGCCGCATCCCGGCCGAGCGCATGGACGGCTTCCGCCAGGAGGCCAGCCACGTGAACGAGGGCGGCGGTCTGCCGTCGTACCCGCACCCGCGGCTGATGCAGGACTTCTGGGAGTTCCCGACGGTGTCGATGGGTCTCGGCCCGATGAACGCCATCTACCAGGCGCGTTTCAATCACTACCTGAACGACCGCGGCATCAAGGACACCTCCGATCAGCACGTGTGGGCCTACCTCGGCGACGGCGAGATGGACGAGCCGGAGTCACGTGGACTCGCACACGTGGCTGCCACCGAGGGCCTCGACAACCTCACGTTCGTCGTCAACTGCAACCTGCAGCGCCTCGACGGCCCGGTGCGCGGCAACGGAAAGATCATCCAGGAACTGGAGTCGTTCTTCCGCGGAGCCGGCTGGAACGTCATCAAGGTCGTCTGGGGCCGCGAGTGGGACGCACTGCTGCACAAGGACCGCGACGGCGCGCTGGTGAACCTGATGAACACCACTCCCGACGGCGATTTCCAGACGTACAAGGCCAACGACGGTAGCTACGTCCGCGATCACTTCTTCGGTCGCGATCCGCGCACCAAGGAGCTCGTCAAGGATCTGTCCGACGACGAGATCTGGAACCTCAAGCGCGGTGGCCACGACTACCGCAAGGTGCACGCTGCCTATGCGGCGGCAATGTCGCACAAGGGCCAGCCGACGGTCATCCTGGCGCACACCATCAAGGGCTACACCCTCGGCAAGCACTTCGAGGGACGTAACGCCACGCACCAGATGAAGAAGCTGACGCTCGACGATCTCAAGACGTTCCGCGATCTCCAGCACATCCCGATCTCGGACGAGGAGCTCGAGAAGGATCCGTACATGCCGCCGTACTACCACCCCGGTGCGGACGCTCCCGAGATCCAGTACATGCTCGATCGCCGGAACAAGCTCGGCGGGTTCGTCCCCGAGCGGCGAGTGGACGTCAAGCCGCTGCCGCAGCCCGGCGACGAAACCTACAAGACGCTGCGCAAGGGCTCCGGCAAGCAGGAAGTCGCCACCACCATGGCACTCGTGCGCGTCATGAAGGAGCTGTTGCGAGACAAGGAGATCGGCCACCGAATCGTGCCGATCATCCCCGACGAGGCTCGCACGTTCGGTATGGACTCGTGGTTCCCGTCGCTGAAGATCTACAACCGCAACGGCCAGCTCTACACCTCGGTGGACTCGGAGCTGATGCTCGCCTACAAGGAGAGCTCGGTCGGCCAGATCCTGCACGAGGGCATCAACGAGGCCGGCTCGACGTCGTCGTTCACCGCGGTCGGCACGTCGTACGCCACGCACGGCGAGGTCATGATTCCGCTGTACATCTTCTACTCGATGTTCGGATTCCAGCGCACCGGCGACGGTCTCTGGGCAGCGGCAGACCAGATGGCTCGTGGATTCGTTCTCGGTGCCACCGCGGGTCGTACGACCCTGACCGGTGAGGGTCTGCAGCATGCCGACGGTCACTCGTTGCTGTTGGCGTCGACCAACCCGGCGGCCGTGGCCTACGACCCGGCGTTCTCGTACGAGATCGCGCACATCGTCAAGGACGGTCTGCGACGGATGTACGGCGGAACCGAAGGTGTCGAGGGCTTCGGCGGAGAGAACATCTTCTACTACATCACCCTCTACAACGAGCCGTACGTACAGCCGGCCGAGCCGGAGAACCTCGACGTCGAGGGTCTGCTCAAGGGCATCTACCGGTTCGCCGAGCCGCAGGAGGGCGACGGACCCGAGGCGCAGCTGCTGGCGTCCGGCGTCGGCATCGTCTCGGCCCGTAAGGCCCGCGAATTGCTGTTCGAGGAGTGGGGCGTTCGTTCGGCCGTCTGGTCGGTGACCTCGTGGGGCGAACTGCGCCGCGACGGTGTCGAGGCCGAGCAGGAGTCCCTGCGCAATCCCGGTGCCGACAAGCGCGTTCCGTTCGTCACCTCGGCGCTGGCCGACGCCAACGGCCCGGTCATCGCGTCCTCGGATTGGATGCGTGCGGTTCCGGACCAGATCCGTCAGTGGGTTCCGGGCGATTACGTCACTCTCGGTACCGACGGATTCGGATTCTCGGATACCCGGCCGGCCGCGCGTCGAGTGTTCAACGTCGACGCCGAGTCGATCGTCGTCGCCACGTTGTCGGCTCTGGCGGCATCCGGTGAGGTCGACCGCTCCAAGGCCGTCGAGGCCGCGGAGAAGTACAAGATCGACGACGTCACCGCCGCTCCCACGTCGTACGCCGATACCGGTTCGGCGTAGGTTCGCCCCCTGATCACCCGACCCCCGTTCCACCTCGCGCGGCACGTCCAGCGCGAGGTGGGCGGGGGTCGGGCGTAGGTTCTCCTTATGTCCGATGCGAAACCCGGTTCACCGGACAGTCCGTCCACACGCGATGTGTCCCGACGCGACGCCTACCGTGAGGCGTTGCGTGAGTCGTTGACCTCGGACAACGAAGTGCATCTTCCGGTCGCCTCCTTGGCTCCCTCACGCCAGAAGCGCGATCCCCTGCCCGATGCCCTGCTGCGGCGGGTCAAACAGTTCTCCGGCCGACTCTCGACAGAAGCCGTCACCACGATGCAGGGCCAGTTGCCGTTCTTCGGCGATCTCGACGCGGCCCAACGCGCAAGCGTGCAGTTGTTGATTCAGACAGCCGTCGACAACTTTCTCGAATGGCTCAAGAACCCGAACAGCGATATCCGCTTCAGCCTCGACGCATTCCAGGTCATCCCCCAAGACCTGGCCCGCCGCCTCACTCTGCGACAGACCGTCGACATGGTCCGGGTGGCGATGGAGTTCTTCGAGCAGTGGCTTCCGGCGCTGGCTCGCAACGATCAGCAGTTGGTGGCCCTGACCGAGGCCGTCCTGCGGTACGGCCGCGAGCTCGGCTTCGCGGCCGCGTCGGTCTACGCCAGTGCGGCCGAGTCTCGCGGTGCCTGGGACACCCGCCTCGAAGCTCTCGTCGTCGATGCTGTCGTGCGTGGGGACACCGGCTCGGACATGCTCTCGCGTGCCGCAACGCTGAACTGGGACGCCACGGCCCCCGCGACGGTGTTGGTCGGTACTCCACCGGACGATCGAGGCGTCTCGGTGGTCGGAACAGTGCACGCCGTGGCGCAGAAACACGGCCGCGCGGCACTCGCCGTGGTGCAAGGCACTCGGCTGGTGATGGTGGTCAGCGGGCAGATCGAGGACACGCCGGCCCACCACGCGTTCATCGAGGACATGTTGCAGAACTTCTCCGACGGGCCCGTGGTCATCGGTCCGACCACTCGCACCCTGGGCGCGGCGCACTCGAGCGCGGTGGAAGCCTTCGCCGGCATGCAGGCCGTCGCCGGCTGGCGTGGTGCACCGCGTCCGGTGCACGCAGGCGAGTTGTTGCCCGAACGCGCACTGCTCAACGACAGTGCGGCGATATCGGCGTTGAACGATCACGTGGTCGTTCCATTGGCGGCGGCGGGTTCTGGACTTGCCGACACCCTCGATGCGTATCTCGACTGTGGCGGAGCCGTCGAAACCTGCGCACGGCAGCTGTTTGTTCATCCAAATACCGTTCGGTATCGGCTCAAGCGCATCGCAGAGGTCACCGGTCGCGACCCCACTCACCCGCGCGACGCGTACGTGCTCAGGGTCGCGGCAACGGTAGGTAGGTTGGCTCGAACGCATCACGAACCGGCACATCCAGCCCCATATGTCACACAGGTCACATTCGGAGAAGTGGTTACGTAACGCTCCACCACCCTCCGGCGATAGCGAGTCCCCACGAGGCGATTTGTAGGGTTCCCACAAATTGCCTGTCGAGAGTTCATCGAGCGCGACATCACTCATTCGGCACCCGACAGTGTTCTCTTAACCCTGTGATTGCGTTGCTTGCGCCCGGTCAGGGCTCTCAGACTCCCGGCATGCTGTTGCCTTGGCTCGAACTGCCAGGTGCGGCAGACCGACTCGCACTGTGGTCGAAGGCCTCAGGTCTCGACCTCGTCCGCCTCGGCACCACAGCAACCGCCGAGGAGATCACCGACACCGCGGTGACCCAGCCCCTGGTCGTGGCGTCGGCCCTGCTCGCCTTCGAGGAGATCGCATCGCGCGGCCTGTTCCCCGAGGACGCCGTCGTCGCCGGACACTCCGTGGGCGAACTCGCCGCCGCTGCCATCGCCGGCGTCATCTCCTCCGACGACGCCGTGTCACTCGCCGCCGTCCGTGGCGCAGCAATGGCCAAGGCGTGTGCACTCGAACCGACCGGCATGTCCGCCGTGCTCGGCGGAGACGAAGCTGCCGTCCTGGCCCGCCTCGACGAACTCGACCTCGCGCCGGCCAACGTCAACGCTGCCGGTCAGATCGTCGCAGCCGGCCTGCTCACCAAACTTGCCGAGCTGGCCGAGAGCGCGCCCGAGAAGGCTCGGGTTCGCGCACTGCCGGTCGCAGGCGCGTTCCACACCAGATACATGGCGTCTGCCGGCGACACCGTCGCCGCAGCCGCTGCCGCGATCACTCCGTCGGAACCGACGCGGACGCTGCTGTCCAACTCGGACGGTCAGCCGGTCGCCTCGGGTGCCGACGCACTGAACAAGCTTGCTGCTCAGGTCACTCGCCCCGTGCGATGGGACCTGTGCACTGCCTACCTGCGCACCGCGCAGGTCACCGGACTTGTGGAACTGCCCCCGGCAGGCGCACTGGTCGGCATCGCCAAACGCGAACTGCGTGGCGTTGCCAACCTCGGCCTGAAGACACCGGCGGACATCTCCGCAATGGCCGAGCTCGGTTAGGTCGCCCCACACACTCCGCCGTCACACACTGCGGATCACACTTCCACTCCCCGAGTGGCAGAAATGCACAATCGCGTCTCGAAGCACATGACTTCGGCGTTCTACACAGAAGAGAAGGGAGCCACAACAGTGGCCAGCCAGGAAGACCTCATCGCCGGACTTGCAGAGATCATCGAGGAGGTCACGGGCATCGAACCGTCCGAGGTGACCATCGAGAAGTCCTTCGTGGACGACCTCGACATCGACTCGCTCTCCATGGTCGAGATCGCAGTGCAGACCGAGGACAAGTACGGCGTGAAGATCCCCGACGAGGACCTCGCAGGTCTGCGCACCGTCGGTGACGCCGTCAACTACATCCAGAAGCTCGAAGCGGAGAACCCCGAAGCCGCAGAAGCTATCAAGGCCAAGCTCGACGACTCCGCGAGCGAGTGACAGGGCCCATGACCAACCCATCCACCGCCAACGGACGCTTCCCCAGTGTCGTCGTCACCAGCCTCGCTGCGACCACGTCACTTGCGGGTGACGTCGATGCCACGTGGAAGGGTCTGCTGAACGGCGACAGCGGAATCGCGAAGCTCGAAGACGATTTCGTCGCCGAGTACGACCTGCCTGTGCGGATCGGCGGACACCTCGCGGTGAACCCGCAGAGCCTGCTCTCGCGGGTCGAGATTCGTCGCCTGAGCTATGTCGAGCAACTGTCGACGGTCCTCGGCCGCGAAGTCTGGAAGAACGCCGGAACCCCCGACGTCGATCCCCTTCGCCTCGGTGTGTCGATCGGTACCGGCCTCGGTGGCGGAGATTCGCTGATCGACGCCAACGACAAGATGAAGGCAGGCGGCTACCGCAAGGTGTCTCCGCTCGCCGTTCAGATGGTCATGCCGAACGGCCCCGCAGCGGTCGTCGGACTCGAGCTCAAAGCACAGGCCGGTGTCATCACTCCCGTCTCCGCCTGCTCCTCGGGATCGGAAGCCATCGCACACGCGTGGCGGATGATCGTGATGGGCGATGCGGACATGGTCGTCACCGGCGGCGTCGAGGGCTACATCGACGCGGTTCCGATCGCCAGCTTCTCCATGATGCGGGCGATGAGCACCAACAACGACAACCCGAAGGGTGCGTCACGTCCGTTCGACAAGGACCGTGACGGCTTCGTCTTCGGTGAAGCGGGTGCGCTCATGGTCATCGAGACCGAAGAGCACGCCAAGGCTCGCGGCGCAACGATTCACGCCCGCCTGCTCGGTGCCGGAATCACCTCCGACGGGTTCCACCTGGTGGCCCCCGATCCGGAGGGCAAGGGTGCCGCGCGTGCGATGCAGCGCGCCATCGAGACCGCAGGCCTGCAGAAGTCCGACATCACCCACGTGAACGCCCACGCAACGGCAACTCCCATCGGAGACACCGCCGAGGCGCTGGCGATCAACAAGGCAGTCGGAAATCACGCAGCGGTGTACGCACCGAAATCCGCTCTGGGCCACTCGATCGGTGCCGTCGGCGCTCTCGAGTCGGTGCTGACGGTGCTGGCAGTGCGTGAGGGAATCATCCCTCCCACACTGAATTTGGAGAACCAGGATCCCGAGATCGATCTCGACGTCGTCAAGGGCGAGCCCCGCGTCGGACAGATCGATTACGCGATCAACAACTCGTTCGGATTCGGTGGGCACAACGTAGCGCTCGCCTTCGGAAAGGCGTGATGCACTGAGTCGATTCTTCGACTCGGTCGATCTCGCTCTCGCAGTGCATGATCCGGACCGGGGCCGTTCCCAGGGAACGGTTCCGGTTCGGGCCTCGCCCCCTCAGGGGCCCTGAAGAAGGACAAGCGATGACTATTCTGGCCCCTGTCACACGATCCGGTACCTCGACCGATCCCCGCGATCCACTCGCCCGCCTCGAGAATCTGTTCGACGCCGGAACCACTGTCCCGCTGCACGATCGGGACAAATCCGGCATCCTCGCGGCGTCCGGCGAGATCGACGGCGTCCACACCATCGCGTACTGCTCCGACGCCACCGTCATGGGCGGTGCCATGGGGGTCGACGGCTGCAAGCACATCGTCGCCGCCATCGACACGGCCATCGAGCAGCGCGCTCCGATCGTCGGCGTCTGGCACTCCGGAGGCGCTCGCCTCGCCGAGGGCGTCGAAGCTCTCCACGCCGTCGGACTCGTCTTCGAGGCCATGGTTCGAGCGTCCGGCCTCGTCCCCCAAGTTTCCGTCGTCCTCGGCTTCGCAGCCGGCGGCGCCGCCTACGGTCCTGCGTTGACCGACGTCGTCATCATGGCTCCCGAGGGACGTGTCTTCGTCACCGGTCCCGACGTCGTCCGCAGCGTCACCGGCGAGCAGGTCGACATGGCCTCGCTCGGCGGCCCCGACACCCACCACAAGAAGTCCGGCGTGTGCCACATCGTCGCCGACAGCGAGATGGACGCGTTCACCCGCGCCCGCCGTCTGGTGTCCATGTTCTGCGAGCAGGGCGACTTCGATATCGCCGCTGCCGAACACGGTGACACCGACCTCCGGGCACTGATGCCCGAATCGAACCGTCGCGCATACGACGTCCACCCGATCGTGCACGAGTTGCTCGACAACGTCGAAGGCGAGTCGACCTTCGAGGAATTCCAGGGCGGCTGGGCTCGCAGCATCGTGATCGGCCTCGGCCGTATCAGTGGCCGCACCGTCGGGGTCATCGCCAACAACCCCATCCGACTCGGCGGCTGCCTCAACTCCGAAAGTGCAGAGAAGGCAGCACGTTTCGTTCGGTTGTGCGATTCGTTCGGCATCCCGCTCGTCGTGGTGGTCGACGTTCCCGGATACCTCCCCGGCGTCAGCATGGAGTGGGAAGGCGTCGTCCGTCGCGGCGCAAAGCTGTTGCACGCCTTCGCCGAAGCCACCGTTCCCCGCGTCACCCTTGTCACTCGCAAGATCTACGGCGGTGCGTACATCGCAATGAACGCTCGCGCACTCGGTGCCACGGCCGTCTACGCCTGGCCCGGTTCCGAGGTCGCCGTGATGGGCGCGAAGGCAGCCGTCGGCATCCTGCACAAGAAGGCTCTCGCGGCCGCTCCCGAGGAGGAGCGCGAGGCACTGCACGATCGGCTTACAGTCGAGCACGAAAGCATCGCCGGTGGCGTCGAGCGTGCTGTGGCCATCGGTGTCGTCGACGAGGTCATCGAACCGAGCAAGACCCGCAGCACCGTCGCCAAGGCTCTCGCGGCCGCGCCCGCGGCACGCGGCAACCACAAGAACATTCCGCTCTGATCAACCGCCCTCGCCTGCGGCCCTGACTCAGCCGCCGCCCCGTCCTCCCCCGTCCGCGTGAATGGACCCTTGCAGCGCCCAGACGTATGTAATGGTCCATTCACGGTGTGGATCAATAGCGCTCCGAGTGCAACGAAGCCACATTCATCCGTAACCGAACGGGCTGCAGGGCGGGATGAAGGGGCTACGCGTCGGTCAGTTCTCGATCCACTTGTGGTCGTGAGCCACTCGCAGCATCGCTGATCGGATGTCGAGGATCTGCGCTGCCGTCACGGTTCCGTTGGACGTGAGCAGTGCCTCGGTCACCTCGGCAGTGAAGTCCGCCTCGGACAGGACGTCGCAGATGACGTCTTCGAGGTTCTGATGGTCGGTCACCGGCACGGTGTGGTGGTACGGCACGTCGGGCTTGTGTCGGGTCACCAGCGCGGTCGATGCGGGACCGTCGATTATCTGTACCTGGGTGGCCTTGAGCCCTCGGTCACCGTCGACGGCGACATACTCGACGCGAACACCCGGTGCCAACAGCCTCTTGTCGAAATCCAGATCGTTGACGTGGATGAACACGTCCTCGCCGCCCTCGTCCGGCGCTACGAATCCGTACCCCTTGAATTCGTCGAATCGAATCACTTTTCCGGTCGACAACATCGAACTCACCACTCCACGGTCGTTCCCACATGCCTACCCCAGGCACGCCCGCGAAACTACCGCGACACCGAACCCCCAGCAACTCTCACCACTAGCCGACGTTGCGGCTCAACCACGTCACTTCGGCTCCGGCTCCCCCGGTGCGGTACGGCTCGAGGGCGGCGTCCCAGTCCGACCCGAGAGCGTGCTCCACGGCCGCGGTGAGGTTGCCCTGGTTGTTCTCCATGAGGGCGCGCAGTCGCATCTCGCCGAGGACCACGTCACCGTTCGCGCTCGTCGATCCACGCCACAGCCCCAGACCGGGTACGTGCGAGAATCGTTCGCCGTCGACGCCTTCGCTGGGGTCTTCGGTCACCTCGAAGCGCAGCATCTGCCACGAGCGCAGGATGCCGGCGAGGGTCGCTCCGGTGCCGACCGGGCCTACCCAGTCGGTGGTGGCGCGCAGCTGCCCGTCGGAGGCCGGCTGCGCAGACCACTTCAAATTCGCACGGCAATCGAGGGCGTCGGACAACGCCCATTCGACATGCGGGCACAACGCAGCGGGCGATGAGTGGATGTACACGACACCCGACGTCGCTTCTGCGAATTGATTCGATCCACGCATTGCACTACCTCCAGCTTCGACGAGGGACGTCTTCCCCAACGACCTCGACATGCTTCGGCTGGCTGCAGTCAATCAACACGTATGTGTACTAGTGTGCCCCGAGTTACCCCTGTTGCGCCAGTGCAATCTGTGAACGATCGGCATTCACCCTGCAAGAACGGCATCGGACAGTTCCGGCCACAGCGGTTTCGCCCAGTCTCCGAAGGCCCGGTCGGTCAACACGACGCATGCCGTCCGCACGGACGGGTCCACCCACAGGAACGTTCCGGCCTGACCGAAGTGACCGAACGTGGCCGACGAGTTGCAGCTTCCGGTCCAGTGCGGGCTCTTCTCACCGCGCAGCTCGAACCCGAGTCCCCAGTCGCACGGCCTGTGCGATCCGTACCCGGGCACGATGCCGTTGAGGCCGGGGAACTGCACGGCTTTCGCCGACGAGAGGGTCTGCGACGCGAGGAGCGTGGGTTCCAACAACTCCGCCGCGAACTTCTTCAGGTCCGCCAGGGTGGAGCTGGCACCGTGGCCTGCCGATCCCGGTAGCGCGGTGTTCGTCATCTGCAGTGGCCGGCACACGGCCTCGTCGAGGTAGTCCGGGAAGGCGATGCCTGCCTCGGTCGCGATCAGTTCGGCCAGTACCTCGAACCCGGAGCTCGAATAGATCCGCTTGGTGCCGGCCGGTGCCTGGACCGTGCGGTCGCCGAACGCCAGGCCCGACGCGTGTGCCAGCAGGTGACGCACCGTCGACCCTTCCGGCCCTGCGGGTTGATCGAGCTCCACCGCACCTTCCTCGAGGGCGACGAGAACGGCGTACGCACTGAGCAGTTTGGTGACCGAGGCCAGCTCGTAGACGCGATCGGTGTCGCCGACCTCCTCACGAACTCCGGAGTCGGTGACGACTGCTGCACTGACGTGGTCGACGGGCCAGGAGGACGTGAGATCGAGGGTGGTCACGATTGACGAGCCTAATTGTCGGTCGATGACGGTGCCCCGGTCCCCCGCCGGGCTACGCTCGCAGCACATGAGTGGGAGGAATGCGATGTCGGTTGTGTATGGCTCGTGCAATCTGTGCGAAGCGATCTGTGGGCTCGAGTTCACGGTGGAGAACGATGCGGTCACGTCCGTCCGCGGTGACGAGAAGGACCCGCTCTCGCGCGGTCACATCTGCCCGAAGGCTCTGTCGCTGATCGACCTGCACGCCGATACCGATCGACTCACCACACCGGTCAAACGTGTGGGTGAGAAGTGGGAGAAGATCGGCTGGGACGAGGCATACGACCTCGTGATCGACGGCCTGATCTCGACGCGCAAGAAGTACGGGCGCAACGCGGTCGGTCTCTATCAGGGCAACCCCAACGTCCATTCGATGGGTGCGATGACCCACGGCATTCCCTTCACCTCGCTCCTGCGAACGCGTAATCGATACTCCGCCACCTCGCTGGATCAGCTCCCGCATCAGCTCGTCGATCACCTGCTGTACGGGCATCAACTGCTGCTGCCTATCCCCGACATCGACCGCACCGACTTCTTTCTCGTACTCGGCGGCAACCCGATGGCGTCGAACGGCTCCATGATGACCGTCCCCGATTTCGCCAAGAGAGCGCGGGCACTGCGTAAACGCGGCGGACGCCTGGTCGTGGTCGATCCGCGCAAGACCGAGACCGCCGACATCGCCGACACGCACTTCTTCGTGCGTCCCGGCACCGATGCATTGCTACTGCTCGCGATGATCCACGTCACCGTCGCCGACGGCACCGTGCGCGTGGCCGACTACATCGACGGTGCCGATCGCCTGGCCGACCTCGTAGCCGAATTCACCCCCGAATCCGTTGCTCCGGTCGTGGGGATTGCCGCGGAGGACATCTCGGCCCTGGCACGTGATTTCGCGTCGGCGAAGTCCGCGGTGGCATACGGCCGAATGGGGGTCTCGACCCAGCAGTTCGGCACCGTGTGCCAGTGGGCGATTCAGGTACTGAACATCATCACCGGCAATCTCGACCGCCCCGGCGGTGCCATGGTGACCGATCCTGCGATCGATCTGATCAAGCAGGGCATCGTCGGCCGCGGACATTTCGACAAGTGGCGCAGCCGCGTTCGCGACCTGCCCGAGTTCGCGGGCGAATACCCCTGCTCGACGCTCGTCGACGAGATCACCACCGAGGGCAAGGACAAGATCCGCGCGATGGCGGTTCTGTCCGGCAATCCGGTGCTGTCGATGCCGGGCGGTACCACCCTGAACGACGCGTTCGCGGGTCTCGATTTCATGGTGTCGTTCGACTTCTACATCAACGAGACCTCGCGTCATGCACACGTGATTGTGCCGCCGACGATGTCTCTCGAACGCGACCACTACGATCTGATCTTCAATTCCTTCGCGGTACACAACACTGCCAAGTACATGCCGGCGGTCCTGCCCAAGAAGGCCGACGCAAAGCATGATTGGGAGATATTCCGAGACCTGTCACTCCGCTACAAGAGCGCGATGGCCGGTTCGACGATCGGTCGAGTGAAGTCGCGATTGACTCCGAAGAGCGTGATCAGCGAGGCGCGCCTGCGCCTGTCCCCCGCGCGCACCCTGGACATCCTGCTCCGCAGCCAACGAAAAGGGTTGTCGCTCAAGAAGCTTCGAGCCAACCCCCACGGTGTCGATCTCGGACCCCTGCGGCCCGGCTTCCCGCAGAAGCTGAAGACGCGGGACAAGCGGGTACAGCTAATTCAGGACATCGTTGTTGCCGAACTTCCCGCGTTGGTGGACCTGATGCACTCGAGCGCCGTTGCGACCGGTGACGAGTTGTTGCTGATCGGTCGGCGACACCTGCGCAGCAACAACTCCTGGATGCACAACACCGCCCGGCTCACCAAAGGCAAAGCGCGACATCAGCTTCTGGCCCACCCGGACGACCTGGAACACCGCGGCATCGAGGACGGGGCGATGGTGTCGGTGACCTCCGCCGCCGGAACCGTCGACATCGAGGTGGCGGCATCGGACAAGATGATGCCGGGCGTGGTGAGCATGCCGCACGGCTTCGGGCATCAGCGCCCCGGCGTGGAGCTGTCCGTTGCCACGACGGTGACGGGCCCCAGTGTCAACGACATCACCGACCCGGCCCGAGTCGACGCCGTCTCGGCCAATGCGATCCTGAACGGGGTCCCGGTGCAGGTGAGGGCGAAATAGCGCCCCGATGAACCGTCGAGGCGACGGGATTCTGTACGATTCTGCAGGCTCGTACCTGGTACGGGCATGGGGCGGTAGCTCAGTCGGTTAGAGCCGTGGACTCATAATCCATTGGTCGCGGGTTCGAGCCCCGCCCGCCCCACTCACATTCGCCCAGCTCAGGGCCAACTATTTCGCAACCTGCAACAGTTCGATTGTTGGTCTTGCCCACATTTTGCCCACGGTCACAGATACATCCGATGTGGGCAAGCAGCGCGCGCACACGCGCCATCGCCTCCACTACCGCCGGGTCGTCCGGGTCGAATCCCTCGTCGATGATCGCGGCTCGCTCTTCTGCATCCATACCCACTTCGACGTCGCTGGCCGGCGTCCGGTTCCGGGGAGAACCCATGTCTATTTCCACGGCTTTGACGACGGCACGCCGCGGCACCGTCTTCCTGTCCCTCGTCTGCTTCGCGATCTCGTACATTGCTCTCGCGGATCTCGCTCGCATCGCCGGTCTCGGTGCGGAGGCGTACCTATGGCCGGTGATGATCGACGGCACCATCGTTGTTGGCACCGTGGCAGTAGTTGCCCTCGGTGGTGACCGTCCGGCGTGGTCGCTGCTCGCCGCGTCGGCGCTCGTGTCGATCGCAGGCAACGGGATCCATGCATGGCTCACACAGGGATCATCGATCGCTGTCGGGGTCGCGCTCGCTCCCCCGGTGTTCCTGCTCTGGACAACACACGTCACGGTCGAGCTCGGTCGACGAGCGCAACCAGTCGCCGGTCGCCCGGAGGACGACGCGCCAAGCGGAGCCGCCGAGGACCGTCGCGAACGGGCGCTCGAGCTGCTCGCTGCGGGCGGCATGTCTCAGCGAGCAATTGCACGCGAAATCGGAGTCTCGGACACCACGGTCGCCAAGTGGCGGAAGGCGTCCGCGTCTGTCATTCAAACGAATGACGCGGCGCTGACTATGAAACATTCCGCCCAGTCCGTCTGATACTTGTTTACGAAATCACTACTACAAGACCAGGAAACCGATGACGAACCCGAACGACCCC
This sequence comes from Rhodococcus sp. 06-470-2, assembly GCF_002258235.1. NCBI lineage: Bacteria > Bacillati > Actinomycetota > Actinomycetes > Mycobacteriales > Nocardiaceae > Rhodococcus > Rhodococcus sp. 06-470-2. The sequence continues at coordinate 17,719 of NZ_NOYB01000050.1, forward strand.
AATCAGCCCTACGGTCAGCCCGGACCCTACGGCGCGCCCCAGGGTCAGCCCTACGGCCAGCCTCCCGCTGCGCCCGTGAAAAAGAAGCGCAAGTGGCCGTGGATCGTAGGAGCCGTGGTCGTGCTGTTCGTGATCATCGGAATCGTGGGCGGCGGAGGCGATTCCGACAGCGAGACAACGGCGGCATCTGCAACCACGTCGGCGGCTCCGGTTACGGTCGCGCCCGCCGAGACCACGGCCGCCCCGCAGCCGGCTCCCGCGGCACCTCAGGCCACAGCCGAGTCTGTCGAGGAAGTCGAAACGGCGGCTCCCGCCCCCGCAGCACCCGCCGAGACTGTTTCTCAACGCAACGCAGTCAGGCAGGCTGAGACCTACCTGGACGTCAGTGCGTTCTCCCGTCAGGGCCTCATCGACCAACTCGTCTTCGGCGACTTCTCCGAGGCGGACGCGGCATATGCGGTTGACAAGATCGCGCCCGACTTCAACGAGCAGGCAGCCAAGAGTGCCGAGACCTACCTCGAGGTCAGCGGCTTCTCCCGTCAGGGCCTGATCGACCAGCTTGTCTTCAGCGGATACACCGAGGAGCAGGCCGCATTCGGAGCGGACAGCGTCGGTCTGTGAGGCTTTCCCAGCGGGCACGGTGACGTGTCCGCTGGGTTTGTTGTTCGTGGGGATAGTTAGTTAGCGGTACGACCTTCTCGCGCGAACCACCGCATGTCACTAGTGCGCTAGTATCACCACATGGACGAGACTCAGATCCGCAGCACCCTCCGCCGCCTTCGCGACAAGCGCGAGAAGCTGACGGCTCAGATCGCCGAGTTGGACGTCGAGCGCGCCGAGGCGGTCGCTGCCGGATTCGACGCGGGCTTGTCTGCCTCGGCGATGATCGAGGATTCGGGACTCTCTCAGCAGCGCCTCTCGCAGCTCAAGCGCGGCGGAGCCAAGGGCCGACTCTGAAGTAGTTAGTTCGCGGAACGACCCAGTTTGACCTCGCCGCAAAAACTCTGAAATCTTTTCTCCCCCAGGGGTTGTGCCCGAATTACTAGCGTGCTAGTATTATCTTATGAGCAAAGCAGAGATCACCGCAGAGACACTCACCGAGATCATCAAGACGGCCGGCCACAACCCCCGCGACTTCGACATCAAGGGCACCCTCGCCCACGTCAAGAGCTACAACAAGGAACAGGACCAGGAAGCCGCCGAGGAGGGCTGGGCCCCGGAGTACATCGACCTCGAGACCGTCACCGAGTGGCTGGACGAGACCGGCCCGTTCGGCACCTACGTCCTCTGCCCCTGGCTGACGGCGGCCTGAGGGCGGCCCCCTTACCGGCGAAATCTTTTCTCCCCCAACGCTTGCGCTGCCGTTACTAGCGTGCTAGTATTGTCTTATGACAAACGCAGAGACCGCAGCCACCTTCCCCGCCATGACCGCCGAGAAGATCGCAGGCCGCACTTACTACACCGTCACCCGCGCAAACGGCGACATCGAGTTCCACACGGGCGGCGAAGACATCGCACGACTGTTCCACGGCAGGTAGCGGTGAGGCCCGGCCCGAAGGGATCGGGCCCCAGCCCGCCGCCCCAATGAACCCCTCATCCGGCCTGCATTTGTCATTCGTTCTGGTAACTAACTACTTCTACTCTCGACCCGAAAGGCATGCCATGACCGACACTCTCATCGCCCGCGCTCTCGACATCGACCCGGCCGAGTACGACCTCCCCGCACTTCTCCGTGATGCCGAGATCTCACTCGACCCCCGCGGCCGCCATGCCGTGCTCGATGACGACGAGGTGGATCTCCTGCGCGAGTTCGCCGCTCGCCACCGACTCCCCCACTGAACAACGAAACGCCCCGCCTCGAAGTGAGGCGGGGCGTTTCAAGCGTCGATCAGGCAAGCGTGAGGAATGTCCCCGATGCGGCGACCGCCCGCCCTCCCGTGAGTCCGTTTACGTACCCCTCGACGGTGATCAGTCGATCGGTTGCGGCAGCGGGAATCGTGATCGTGGCCGTCGGGGTCTGCCCACCTGCGGGTGCCGTCCCGGCAACCACGCCGTCCGCAAGCACGCGGCAGGTGTTGACTGCGTTGCTACCGCCGTAGGTCACCTGCACCACTGCTGTTGCGCTGACTCCTGCGGGCAAGAGCAATCCGTTGGACACCACGGCCGACCCACTCCGCGCGGTCCAGCCTGTGATCTGAGTCCACGTGGACGCCGGCAGTGTCTGATTCCCAGACTTATCCATGGCAAGCCCCGCAAATTGCGGCGCAACCGTAGCGCTCGCGGCCACGGCCATCGACTGAGATGCCACGACCGGTACGGCGACCGCCGCCGACGCGTTCACCGCCGCCGCTTGCGCCGCCGTCGCGGTCATGCGGATCACGCGCTCGGCGGTTGCGGTCACCTCAGCGGTCGCCGTGAAGCTCGCTGGCAACCTGCCAATAGCGCTCGCCGCGGCTGTCACCTCGAGCGAAGTGTTCGCACCCACGGCCACCTGCCCGCCGTACGCGACGATCTGAGCGGACGGGATGACCGAGACCGATTGCGTGGCAGGCAGTGCGGTACGCACCGCCGTGACGATCGCGCTGGCAGTAATCGTTCCGCCGAACTGCGGGCGTGCCGATACGGCCACGACCGCGATCGCGGCGACGTTGGCAACGACCGACGCCGAGCGCGTGTACCGCGCGACCACCGCTGCGATGGCCGAAACTTCGAGCGCCTGCTCAGCATCGACGAACTTGCGACCTCCGTCGGCGCGGACGGCCGCACTCGCCGTCAGCTCGCCGCCGAATCCCGGACTGACGCGCGCGGTCACCCGAACTGCGACCGTGAGCTGCACGACCGCCACGAGATCGGCAGCGACGAGGACCGAGAGCTGCGGCAGCGGTGGCAAGTCGCTTGCCGTCAGGAGTCGGTGCGACATGGCCGGCACGACCGAGCGTCGGCGGGAGATCGTCGGCAGCCGACCGCCGGCGGCATTCCTCGATGACGCCGGCAGTGCGCGCGTGGACATCAGACCACGTTCACGGCCGGTGTCACGACGATTTCACCGGGAGCTCCGAGCTGCGTGGAGGCGATGGCGATCTTGTCGACGAAGGTGCCACCGGTGGCGGCGGACCAGATGCCCGCCCAGGCGTACGTCCCGGCGGCGACGGGGATGGTCACTGCCGATCCTGCAATCGACCCGTCGACCGCACCACCTGTCCAGGTCGTCTGCTTGCGGGCGTAGCTGCCGCCGCTCGCCTCGTTGGCACCGGTGGTGCCGGGGTCCGAGGTGTGCAGCGAGATGAACGCGCCGAGCGATCCGTAGTAGATCGCCATCTGCTCTTTGGTCTGAGGTACGGCAATAGCCATGTCGACTCCTAGTCAGTTCGTTGGACCTGGCCGAGAAACCACAGCCAGTCGTCGGTGAGCCCGCCGTCGCGCGGGATGGTGAGGAATGCGCGGTACTTGGTGCCGTTGGGCACCAGCGCCGAAGTCGTGCCGGTGGACTCGACCCGCCAGCGAACGATCTTGCCGTCGATCGCCGCCGACCACACCGGGCCACCGTCGAACGCAATCCGGGCCGAGGTGCCCGCAGGCCACTGACCGGTCGGATGCTCCTCCTCGTGGAGGAAGTCCTGAGAGTTCGACAGATACAGGGGAATCCCCCGCGAGGGCGCGAATCCGAGGCCGCTCATCGTTCGATGACCTCCTCGTACCCCGCCAGGCGTAGCGCCTTGCCGTGGTCAGCCCAGCCGACCAGGGAGCCGGGGAGCCGGTTCATCAGGTGAGCAGACCCGTCTTCTCGAGCTCCGACGATCACGGTTTCGTCGTGTTGGGTGCCGGGCATGTCGACGGCGAACACGACGACGAGATCGTGTCCATCGAGTGGTTCCGACAGTCGATAATGGTGTGCAACACCGGCATAGCCGCCGATGTCAGTTCCGATCCGAGTAGCTGTGAGCATCAGATGAACCTCTCAATAATGTAGATGCGACCCGCTGCGCCGATACCGCCAGCAGAGAATGAGCCACCAAAAGCCGTGCCGCCCCGAACGGCTCCACCGCCACCACCGCCCGATGGGTACGCACCAGCACCGCCAGGTGCCAGAGAAGATCCAGCAGGTCCACCCGCGCCACCGCCGCCGCCCGTAGTTACCGCGCTACTGGGAGGGGTACCTGCCTGCCCAGGCGTCGTGCCGCCGGGGGAAATCCCGCCTTGCCCACCCCTTCCATGCGCAGTTGGCCCTCCCGTATTGTCGCCCGCGCCACCGCCGCCGCCTCCGCCACCACCTGCAAGGCTGTACTCGGAAATCGAGTCCCCGCCAGGCTGTCCCGGCAATCGAACGTCGCTGACAAAACCGCTGCCCTGCCCTCCTGTGCCGCCACGCGGCGCACCGGCACCCCCAGCTCCGCCAGGGGCACCGGTGTTGGTGTCAGCACCGCCGCCACCGCCGCCGCCACCTGCGGTTAAGTAATTTGCAATCGTGGAATTTCCCCCACCAGACCCAACCGCCTTGCTGGTTACGCCCGCGGCACCGCCAGCGCCGATGGAGATGGGCACACCGTTAAATACATCTCCGGTCTTTGGCAAGAAAGATGCCGGGATGTTCGTAACGACAGTTCCACCACCGCCACCACCGCCAGCGCCAGCATTGTTGTATGCACCGCTTGATCCGGCACCACCGCCACCACCGCCACCGAGTATCACAACGTCCGCCGAAACTAGCTTCGGCGACGGGTACCAGGTGTTGTTGCTGTTGAACACGATCGCGTTGCCCTGCAAGGTGAGCTGGTCGAATGCCTCGACCAGCGCGGTGATCTGCTGCGTGTGATCGTTCATCGTGGCGTACTGCTCGGCGGTGTACGCCTGAGCGCCTCCGAGGGTGCTGAACAGTCCACCGGTCAACGCGCGCATGAAGATCGGAATCAGGCCCTCGTTGACGAACGACGTCGACATCTCCGACACGTCACCCCAGCCGGTGTTCGGCTGCCCGGGGTTGTAATAGTCCGGTGAGGTCATCGGTCACCTCCTGCTAGGTACGTCCTTCGACAGCTCGCCGAGTGGCGGCCACTTCGTCTTTCAGCGCGTCGAGCTGGCGTTGGACGTCGGCCAACTGGCGCGAGAGTTCCCGCGCCTGATCGGCGTACTGCGCCTTCTCTTCTCGCTCCTCTTTGAGTTCGTTCTCCAAGAACGCAATTCGCACTTCCTGCTGCTGAAATCGGAGGTCGTCCAGATGGCCCTGCGCCTCCAGCGACTTGCGCCGGCGCTCGAGCTGACGCAGTTGCCGTTCGCCGATGTAGCGACCGACCGGGCCGAGAAGTTCCTGCAGCTTCTTCGACATCAGCACGGCGACCGACAGCAGAAGGAGTCCTATGAAGGCGTAGATGACCAGAGGATTCTCGTAAACGTGCTGCGGAACTTCAGGAGGTGGCATCATCGACCACCATCCCTTCGACCTTCACCTGCGACCAGGCTGAGAATGCGATCACCCAATGAAGGATTCCGCCGCCGATGATCCCGGCACCGGTGCGGTATCCGGAGATACCTTCGGGGCTGATGACGACCAGAAGCTGCCCGAAGCCGAGGGCCATCATCGTGAGACCCGCGGCGAGGTGCCCGGCAATCAGGAGTGACCGGAAGCCGGTGAAGGTTCCGACTACAGCGATGAGACTGGACGACAGCAGGATCAGCCCCCAAAGCCACAGCGGCGCAGCGCGCTCGACGACACCGAGGCTGGCTACCGGTCCCGTCACGCCGGTCAGGTAGTCGAGCCCGCGCAGGGTGACCGTCCACAGGATGGTGAACTTGATCCACGCGGTCGCCGTTTCCCCCAGGTGGATCGGCTTGGGGATCAGCTTGCGCGGCATCAACCCGCCTGGTGTTCGCCGCGGTTACCGAAGTACGTCCCAGCCTCGCGCGCAGCTCGCAGGATCGCCTGCACGTCGACCTCGCGGCCGTTCCTGACGGCGTCGATCGCATCGGCCGCGACCGCGGTGCCGAGCTCGATCACCTTGGCCTCGGGTGTCACCTGAGCGCGTGCGGCCTCCGCCGCGCTGACGCCGAGGACGCCAACCGCCAGCGCCTCGAGGAGTCCGCGGATCAGGTCAGCAGTGGCTCCGTCGATGACGCCGCGCGTCACCAGAATTCCGACGAGAATGACCAGCAATGGGTAGACATACAGCCGAATCGGCTCGTACGCGCGCAGCTTCGCGAGAAGTGTCATCACTTGCCACCCTTCAGGAGCGCGAGGATCTCGTCGTTCTGGCGCTTCACATGCGCGATGCCATCGACGAGGGTGCGGCGCGGAACAGCGGAGTCCTTGCCGTCGCCGAGCTGCTCCCAGCCCTCGAAGTTCGGTCCACCCGCGAGCTGGGTGAGGATGACCGCGACTGCCTCGGTGAGGAATCGGTTTCGTGCGGGGTCGGTCTCGACGGCGTGGCCGAGGATGTCGAACCCCTTGCCGTCGGGGCCGAAGAACTGTCCAGCTACTGCAGATGCGTCACTCACGTCGATTACCTCTTTCGGTGGTGTCGGGAGAAGCGCGTCGCCGAGTGCGAGCGCGCGGTAGTAGAACTTGCGGCGGTCGTCGATCCCGTTCTGGCCGCCGTTGACCGCTTGTGTGGCCGCGACGAGTAGCTGATCATCGGCGAGCTGGTTCATTTGCGGCCGCGCCACGGTCCAATACCAAACCGCGCCGAGGAATCCGAAGTCCGGCTGCGAGAGCAGAGTCGGTTCATCGACGAACTTCGTTGGGGTGTCGACGATGCCCTTGCTGTGCGCCCAGGCGGACAGCCGTGCGTAGTTGTTACGGCCGGTCACCTGAATCGGGCCGCGCCCCTTGAATCGCTTCCCGTCGCCCGGTTGGGTGTTGCCGAGATCTCGGCGACCCTCGTACGCGGACCCGTCTGCGATCTCCTCCATCCACTTCAGGCCACCGGACTCGTGCCCGATCTGGCTGCACCACATCGTGACTCGTAGGACGGTGTTGCACCCGGCTTGGATCAGAGCGCGGTTGAACGCCGGTGCGAGTTCCTCGTATCGGGCCATCGAGACGCGGTTGTCCATCGCCTTTGCGAGTGTTACTGCGTCCATCAGTGCGCTCCGATCAGTTGCGTGAGAATCTCCGACCACAGAGCGTCGTCGTCGGAGGTGGCCGGGACCGGAATGGGCGGCGGTGCAGGCTGCCCGGGCCACAGCGCGCCTGCGAGCCACGGAGTGGGGTCGAGCCGGTCAGGCCCCGGGGGTACCCACACAGAGCGATGCACCTCGAAATGTAGGTGCGGCGCTACTCCCCCGTTACTGCGCGAATCGGGATTGATGTACCCGATACGTTGGCCGGCCTCGACGCGCTGACCGACGCGGACCTCGGGGATGATGTGGCCGTAGACCGTCAGACCCGATCCGTCGGCCGTCGGGTGGTCGATGCAGATCCATTGACCGAATCCCGACGCCGGGCCCGCCTTGGTGACGGTGCCGCCCTGCGCCGCGTAGATCGGCCGACCACCCGAACCGCCCTCGCGCCCATAGTCGTTGCCCCAGTGCGTGCCGCCGCGCCACTGTTGGTAGCCGAAAGTGTCGGTGACAAAGAACCCGAACTCGACGGGTAGATATCTGGTCATTCGGTTACCTCCGGTTCGGGCTCGGGCCCGCCATACGATGTGAGCAGATCCTGGACGTACGCTGCGCGGTCGGCAGGTGAGAGCGCGTCGACCTTGGCCTTGGCCTGCGCGAGCGGGTCCACTGCGACGGTCGGCTCGGGCCTCGACTTCGCAGTCCACTTTCCAGGATTGTGCGGGTGGATCGGGCCTGCCTTCGGCGGGTCGTAGCGGTCCAGTGACTCTCGCACCTGCGCAAATCCCAGGCGCTCGAGATGGCGACCGAGAGAGTTCATCGTGTCCGGCTCGAACACCATCGGCGGGGAGTCCTCGCCGTTGCTCGGCGGGTGCATGAAGACGTGAGCGAGCGGGTGCATTCCCTCGGGCATCTCGGCGGCGATGTCGACCACGGGAGTTCTCCTTACGTTGAGCTGGCGTGCTGACGCAATGCGCCAGAAAAGGTTTCGAGATGGCGGAGCGCGATCGTGCCGGGCGGCTCCTGTTGCCGGTAGTCGCCGACCGAGATCGTCCACATCGGCGCTTCGGTGCGAGATCCGGACTGTTTCGCGCTGGCGATGTTCGACAGCCAGATCTTGTCCGCGACCTCGAAGCCGCAGTGCTGACCGACGTCGACGTGCTTACCCAGGACGTACGGCGACCCGTCGTCGACATCCGCGGCGAAGCTGACGTAGCCACGAGCCTTGAACAGTCCGACGCGGCCGGTCTGCAGGCCGGATGGCGAGACGGCCACTCCCCCGCCGGACTCGAATCCCGACTTGTGCGAGTAGCGGCCCATCGCGGCTTTTCGATTGAAGTCCGTGAAGATCGCCCAGGCGAGAATTACGTCCTCGACGGCCTTGTCGAAGATGCCGAGGGTCAGCCATGGCATGCCGATGAGCTGCCCGAGCATGCCCAGGAGGATGTTGGAAATGAGCTTGGCACCACTATTGATAGCGTCGGGTGATTTCCCCCCTGTGGTAATTGTGTGCTCTTGGGGCTTGTGAATTGTCATCTTCGACCGCAGGCCGAGGTGCTGATCCTTGCGCCAGATCACCCATGGGGTGTCGGCATCGATCGCGGACGGGTTGTCGTTCGGGTCCGCGATCGTGACGTCCTCGGTGGTGCCGTCCGGGAAGATGATGCGAATCAGGTCGAGCAGCGCATCGAAGATGGTTCCCGTAATGCCCGAGACCGGTTTGCGCTGAATGACGTTGAAGCAGATCGTCGGTCGGTCGAGCGTCATATGGTTGGGCGCGGGCTGATTGTCGCCGGGAAGCCAGAGCTTCGCGACGAGCTGTAGACCGGCATCCTCGAGCGTCGGCTTGACCAGGTCGTAGAAGTTGTCCATCCGCGAGCCGAGAACAGTCCACATCGACTTCTTCTCGTTCTCCAGCAACGGCAGCATCACCATCGGCCAATCGGCATTACGAAAGTTGAACTGCCAGTTCGACGGTGACCAGATGTCGAATCCGGGAATCCAGAACATCGCCTGCTCGCGCCAGAGGTTGCGGTGCGCAAACCCCTTGATCACGCTGATCGCGTTACCGGCCTGCAGGTCCACCTTCGGTGCTTGAACGGCCAAGGGGGCCATGGTGTTCGGCCAGCACTGGATATGCTTGGTCTCGTCGAAGATGTGCAGCGCGACGGGCCGAACGATCTCGACGCCGTCCTCGGTGCGGTCGGTCTCGATGTCGACGACCTTGTAGGTCTCGCGCTTCCACTTCGTCTCGAACACCAGGAAGATGTCCGCGTCCACGGGCTGCTCGAGCAACCAGATCGACAGGTCGTCCTCGGCGGGCATGTCGACCCACGCCTCGCCAGCGTCGTTGCAGATGTCCTCCCAGGACCACTGGTCCTGGCCTTCGATGACGCCCACGAACGCCAGCGACTTGTCTCGAATATGGATCAGCGGAGGCGCATTGAGCGCTTCCTCGTCGGCGGCGAACCGCTCGTTGATGATCCGTACGCCCTCATCCAGTGCAGCGGTCACGGATCACCCCCAAGGCATTTTGTGGTTGCGGCGCATGACGCAGCGCAGCGTTCCCGGTGCAGACGCCGTGACGACGACCGGGACAGTGGTCGGTGGCGTGCGCGGTGGGATCTCGGCGAGAAACGAGACGCCGCGCATCTTCTTCCACTCGTTGACCGGCGGAGTGGCTGCCGACGACAGGGTCTCGAACGTCTTGCGGGTGCGTACCTTCCAGACGCTGGCCTGCGCCGGGATCGGGACCATGCGGCCCGTCAGGGCATCGGGAAGCTGGGCGGACATGATCGGGCTGCCCTCCCATTCGAGCCACAGCGGGACGTCGGTCGGGTTGTCGATCTCGTATAGGAGGTTGGTGGTACCGCCCCCGAAACTCTTCGAGATCGTGTCGACCGTCGATCCCAGGTACGGCCAGCACGCGACAGTGACCATCTCGAGCTCCATGCGCGTGGACTGCATGTTGAACGAATCGACATCGAGCTCGATGGGCCGATCCAGCCGCAACCGCAGAGTGCGTTCGCCGTAGACCTCAGACCGTGTGACGAACTCGTTGTCGGCTTTCGTCGACCAGCTCGACTCCCATGCGACGCGCAACTCTTCGAGGTCGCGCCTGGTTCGACCTTCGAGGCGAACCTTGAAGTCGACCAGGCGCTCCTCGATCTTCGTCATACGGGGAGTCGAGCCAATCTGGTAAGCCCGAGACGTCCGGACCGACGTCTCGGGCGGGGCCGAGAACACACCGGTGAGACCGTGAACGATCCACGCATCCCGGTCGGTGCGCCCCGGCCCGCCCAGCGGCCAATAGGAACCATCGAGTCCTCGCAGAGCGATTGACTCCCGCATCGACGTCATCGATTCCTCGATGTGTACTTGCGCGAGTCCTGACGCTCGTGAATACCCAGTTCTCGCATGGTTTCTCGATCCACCCTTCCTTGCACGTTGTACGTCGCCCCGCCCTTGACGGGTGCGTACTCGAGCGAATTACGGCTGGACTGCGACAGGACGTCGCCGGGCGCGGTGGTCGCGAGTTGCATCTGATCGAGCATCGGCACGAGCTGCTCGAACGCCTCCGTCTGCCGAGGCGAGAGAACGCGCTCGGGGTGGATGACGTTCTTGAGCATGAAGCCCTTGCCGGTTGCTCGGCCGCCCTGGTCGTACCAGTTGTTCTTCTCCCAGAACGACTTGGCAGCAAGCGGATCGCCGTAGCGGTCCTTGATGTACTTCGCGCCGGCCTTTCCTTGGACGTACGCGTCCGGGTTCTCGTCCGGCAGGTATTGGTCCTTGGTCGAGCCGAGGAATTGGAACAGGCTGAACGCACCCGACGATGGGTTGCGCGCGAGCGGGTTCCAGCTCGATTCCTTGCCGATGATCCAGTCGGCAGCGGCCCATTGCTCGCCGCTGTCCCAGCCGTACGGCTTGAATGCCGCCTTGACTTTGTCGACCACCGAGGCAGATTCGGCCGGCTTCTCGTCGACAGGAGCGGTCGGGGTGACCGGCGAGGCCGTCGGCGCAGGTGTCTGCGTCGGCGCACTCGTGGTCACGTCGGCCGGGCCCGTGGGCGATTGGTCGTACGATGCCTCGTTACGGTTGCTTCTGCCGCCGTCGTCGACGAGCGACATCCCCTTGAACGGGCCGTCGAACCCGCCCATACCGAACAGGTCGTTGCCCCATTCGGCGAACAGCGAGGTGCCGATCTGCGCACCGACGCCGAGCCAGTCGACGTCGAACGCGTTCTTGGCTTCCGCGCCGTACGTCGCCGCGGTGGCAGCCGCCTGGTCACTGGCTGCAGTTCCCGCAGCGGGGTCGGCCTGGGGTAGCGCCTTACCGCCGAGAACTCCCGCGAAATCGCCCTTCATGAACAGGTCACGAAGTGCAAACACTTGCTCCCAGTTCAGGATTGCCTCGGGTTTGCCCGTCTCGTTGTTCACGAGTGAGCGACCCCCGGGGATCCATCCACCGCGGTCTCGGAAAAGTCCGCCGGTGAGCACGTTGCCGATATCCTTGGCCTTGTCCCACGCCTCGGAGAGCTTGTCTCCGAGGTTCAGCGCGGTGTCAGCCAGGAATCCCGACGCCTTGTCGCGTCCCGCATCGAGGTACTTGGGCGGGATGCCGAGATACTCGGGCGGGGGCGATCCGATAGCCGCTGCGATCGTGTCCTTGATCGGATTGAGCGCCTTGTCCATGACGTCGGCGATCTTCGACTGCAGGAACGACGCCTTGTTCTGCGCTGTCGGCCCACCGCCAGTCAACCCACCGGACTCGAACGAACCGTCCGCGCCGATGGCGAGGTGATACTGGCCGGGAGTGACGCCCTGGAACTGGGCACTGTCCGCACCCGCGGCACCGATCGCGTACTTGACCATCGACGGACTGCCGCCCGATTCGATGTTGGCGGTCGCGTACGGCCCCGCCGCCGAGAGTGTGCCTGCAGTGTGTCCACCACCGGGTCCACCCGGGTCGTCGTGAACGCCCACGGACATGCCCTTACCGAGCCCCTTCACCCATGGCTGGGTTCCGGGGAAGCTGCCGGTGAACCAATTCTTCTCTCCGGTGCCGCCGAGGATCTTGTCGGCCACCCGCGACATGAATGCCGAGCAGTCCCATTCACCCCAGGCGTAGGGGTCGCCGTGGTGCGCCTTGGCGAACTCGTGGCCACCCTCGAGCGCCTTCTCCCACGGAGCGCCGGCGCGAATCGCGCCGCCGTCCTTGTACCTCGGGAGCAGTTGCTGGAACATCCCCGCAGGATCAGCGTTGCCGATTCCCTTGAGTGCGACCTCGGCACCGTAGCGGTCGAGGTTGTCCCGTCCCAGCTTTCGCACGATCTGCCCGTTGTCCCACGTGAATGGGATTCCGCGCGCGATCATGTCGCGAATTGCGTAGACGACGTTGTGCCCGCCTGCGCGATCGACCTCCTTGGCGGTGACCATGTGCTCGTCGTTCGATCCCCACATCAGGATGTCGTCCGAGGTGCCCGTGCCGGGGCCGCGGAGTTGACCGCCCTTTGCGTACTCGGGGATGGTTGCCAGCGGCATCATCGGCTCGATGCCGGGCAGGAATCCCGCAATGGCATTCCACGCCTTGAGGATGCCGTTGTTGAACACCGTGTCGATCATGAAATTGACCGGCTTCGCCAGGTATCCACGCACCGAGTTCCATGCGGACTCGATTCCGCCGGCAACCGACTTCACGAAGTCGCCGACCTTCTGCAGCCCGCCCATGAACGCATCGAATGCACTCATCGCGCCATCGACGACGCTGGAGATGACGGAGCCGATGAACTCGAAGTAGGGCTTGACGATGTTGTCGTACAGCCATGACACGACGGTTCCGAGTTCCCGCAGGCGATCCATGAGGAATCCGAGGTAGGGCTTGAGAACGTTCTCCCACGCCCATGACACGGCATCCTGGATGCCCTTCCATGCCGCCTGCACGATGGAACGGAATGTCTCGCTGTTCTTGTAGGCGAGAACGACCGCAGCCACCAGACCTGCCAGCAGGGCAATGATGAGCCCGATCGGGTTTGCAGACAGCGCAGCGTTGAGTGCCCACTGCGCCGCCGTCGCGATGCCGGTCGCAACCGACGTTGCGACCATGACCGCCTTGCTCGCTACCCACGCTGCTGCAGCGCGAATGGATGTGACGATGCCGAAGTTCGTCACCGCGTTCCACGCCGTCTGTGCGACCGTTCCGGCCAGCAATGCGACTCGATGCGCGGCCAGTGCAACGGTGTTGGCACCCAGTGATGCTGCCGACCGACCGGTCGCTGCAGCGAAGACTCCCTGTGCAACCGACGCGCCGAACATTGCCGCGTTCCAGATCGTCAGCGAGATGCCGATGAGCTTGACCGCGGTAACAATTCCCAGCAGTAGCGGTGCCATCGGCGCGAGGTTCGTCAGGACCGTCGCGATGATGGGAGCGAGGACCGCAAGGATCTCCGCCCATGGCGAGAACGCCGACACCAGTGCCGGAAGGACAGGGGCGAGGTTGACGAGCGCCTGACCCAGTGCGGGCATCAGGACGCGAGCCATGTCCATCAGGCCCGGGATCGAGTCGCTGATCGCCTTGCCCATGGCCGCGAACCCCGGTGCCAACCCCGATGCCGCTTCGCCGCCGAACTGCCTCATCAGGTCGAACAGCGGTCCTACGACATTGCCGATGGATTGGAAGGTCGAGCCTATTCCCGCAAGAGAATCCTTGAGGTCGTCGGCCGAAATGCCCTTGAGTCGCTCGCCGATGCTGAACAGGAAATCGTTGATGGTTGCGCCTGTGCCGGCGAAGGTTTCGGCTGCAGTGCCGAGCACCTGGATCAGGCCCGAGAACAGGTTCCCGATACCGTTCTTGTCGCCGGTGAAGTTGTCGAAGAACGCCTTCGACCCCGCGATCATGCGGTTCAGCCCGTCGATCGCTTCCGGGCTACTGAGGGCATCGACAACCTTCGACCCGATGGTGCCGAGAGTGGTTGCCAACCCGCCCAATTGCGGTGTCAGTGTGCCGAGCAGGCCGCCCATTTTCCCGAATGCGCCGACCATCGCGCCGCTGAACTTGTCGGTGATCTCGTGGCGCATGTCCTTGAACGCCGTCATCATCGGCGACATGCGCTCGCCGATCATCGCGTCGAACGGATCTACGGCACCACCGGACTGCGCTTCGGCCATCGACGCGTACGCATCAGCCACTGCCTCTGCAGCGTCGACGTTGGCCTGAGCGACGTCCTTCTGAGTCTGCGCGAGATTGGTTTGCGCATCACTCAATCGCTGCTGCGCGTCGACCTCACGATTCTTGGCGTCGACTACCTTGTCCGAGCCCTCGATGCCCTTCGCCTGAGCGTCGGATATTTCCGCGCGCTCCTGCTCGCTCGAGGCTTTGATCTCCTCGAACGCTTGCTCGGCCTCGCGGACGCCGAGATTCGCACGCCAGCGATCGAGATTGTCGGCCTCGGGATCGGCCAGGGTTTCACGGAGAGTCTTCTGCGCCTCGGCGAGCGAGAGCGATGCGCCCTCCTCGTCGAGCGCAAGGCCCTTCAGGCTGCGGGAATAGCCCGCTGCATCGCGGGTTGCTTCCTGCCGCGCCTTGTTGACATCGTCCTGGGCGTCCTTGACGTCCTCCTGAGCGTCGACGACATCTTTCTCGGCCTCGACGATCTGACGGGCACCCTGCTCGGCCGTACGGGCCTGAGACTTCTGCGCGCTCTCGACTGCCTTGGCCGCCGATGCCGTCTTCGACGATCCGGTATCGATCGCCTTCTGCGAATCGGTCCACGCCTTCGCGCCGGCCGACAGCCCCGAGAACGCGATACCGGCGACTGCGATCGCGGGGCCCAGGATTCCCGCCGCCGCCGCCGCCACGGTACCCATTGCGGCTGCAATGGCAGTCAGGCCCTGAACCATCGGTCCTGCCACGAAGTTGGCTACGACCGACCCGAGGGCAGCCACAGCGCCGAGTGCGGCTGCCGATCCGACCGTGACCATGCCGAGCGTTCTGCCCAGACGTGTGAGCATTGAGGTCACGCGTGCGACTGCGGCCATCACCAACAAGGCAGCGGTCACCCTGCCGATGTCGCGGGCCAGGATTCCGGCCGCTCGGGCGGCGAGCCGGAGTACGCCCGCGAGCCGGACCAAACCCGCTCCCGAGATGGCCCGGACGGCTACCGAGCTTGCGAGCATGGCCATGCCGAATCCGCGTGCTGCGCGGGCGGCGAGACCGATGACCAGAGCTGTGGTGCTGACATTTCGGATCATGGAGTTCGCGGCGCTACTTGCCACCGCGAAGCCCGCCACGGTCGCGCGCATGCCGGTGCCGATGGCGGAGGCGAAGCCCGCGATGAATCCTCGACCTTCGTTGCTACCGGCCGAGTTCGAGTTCACTGCCTTGCTGATGCCGCTGACGAATGTCGCGCCCACAGCTTCGCCGCCGCGGCCGAACTTCGCGCCGATCCGCTGCAGGAACGAATCACTGTCGGACTCAGCGCGCCGGGTATCGAGCTTGGTTTCGATGCGCGAGACCCGATTGCTCGTCGACGAACGCTTCGCCTCGGCCGCATTCAATGCCGTTGCTGCGGAATGACTGTCGCGCTTGGCCTTGGCCACCTTCGCCTCGGCAGCAGCGAGACGAGTGGCGTCGGCGGTGTCCTTCTGGCGCAATGCGAGCAGTTGCTTCTCTGCCGCAATGACCGATCCGGCGGCAGCAGCATCCTTCTTACGTGCTGCCGCAGCGTCTTTCATCGATTTGTCGAGTTCAGCCCGCGCCTTGTTGAGCGACTTCCGGTCGAGATCGACGTCGACGTGCTGGGTGACCTTGTTGTTCTTCACCGCGGTACGTACGCGCTTGAAGTAGCCATCCATCGACGGCATGACGTTGATGTAGGTCTCGCCGCCCTGCAGACTCGTCACAAGCACGCACCCCCTACGTAAGGTCAGGCCAGAATTGGCTTGTAGCGACTGCCCAGCACCTGCGCGCCGATCTCGTCGTGATCGGCGAAGGTGCGCAGCTCTTCCGCACGGGCGCGCGCGGTGAGTGGTCGCAACAGGTTCTTCGGGGGTCGGCCGCCCTTGCCCTTGAACTTCGGCGAAGCGGCCCAGATCCCGTGCTCGACTCGTCGGAGTGTTTCGACGATCTCGGTCTGCTTCTCGCGTTCCGAGGTCCAGCCGACGAGCGACGGCCGCCGAGAGGGCGATGAGATCTCGCCGTCGGCTTCCATCGCGAGTTGCTTCTGCGCGCGGTCGAGATCGCTACCGATCGCGGCGAGGTACCAACCGCCCTCGGGCATGCGGGTCAGCATGCGGGTCAGCAGGTTCCACGGCGTGTTGCGGTGATCCCGAATCCAGTCGTACAGGCGCGGTGCGTTCGGGATGTTCATCAGGTCGCGCTCGATGTCGACGCCGTACTTGTCGATCTCGCCGATCAGCTCGGTCCAGCCGATGTCCGGTGCCACGAGGATCCCGAAGTGCTCGCGAATGTCGTCGACCAGATCGGTGAGCGCCGACGCCGGCAGTGTGTCGAAGTGGTCGAGAATCTGGTCTGCGACGTCTTCGCCGACGAGAATGTCGAGCTGTGCGGTGACCGAGGTGACCAGATCGAGCTCGGCAACGGCGTCGGATGGCGGAACGTCGACGACTATGTCCGGCGCGTCGGCGATCTCGACGAAGAACGGGCCGACGGCCTCCGAAACCAGAGTCTCGAAGAACGACGACCCGTTCTCGTCATCGTTCATCGTCAGCGGCGGTGACGGTCTCGACGACGCCGATCAGCGCGATTGCCCGCGGCGTCGGTGTCGAAGAGGCCGAAGTGTCGCGAGATGTCCTGCGCGAGATCGACGAGCACGTCCGGATGGAGGGGCTCGAGGTACTCGACGAGGTTCGGGTAGTCGTCGCCGAGGAAGAGCTTGAGCACCTGCCGAGACGTCTTCGCCTCTTCGATGTCCATCACCGTTCCGGCGTCCGGCTCGGGCACCGAGAACTCAGGGCTGCCCGGTAGGGCGAACGCGAACGGATCCTTGGCGGCGCGCGCATCGGTTCCGTACTGGCGAACCGTGCCCTTGCTGGCGATGCTGCGAACGTCTGCGGAGTCGCTCACTTGGCACCGCCGTCACGACGAGCGGACGCCTTGCCCGTGGCCGGCGTCGCATCTGCGACCGGCTCCGCCGGGGTGGCGTCGGCCGACACTGCGTCGGGATCGGCCGCGAGAGCCTTGGCCTCGTCGGTCACGGGCGGTGCGGCAGACGTGAGCGGCGCGAAGTCGGGCTGCGTGGTCGCTTCGTCGGTCTGCTCCGGTGCATCGGTTGCCGGTGCGACCGAGTAACCCTGGGCGACAAGCTCGTTGTACTCCGGGAGCGATCCGGCGGTGAATTTGCGGCCGTCCGGTGCGACCAGATCGGTCGGGGTGAACTCGCCCGCGGGGGCAAACGTCTTCATGGTTTCCGTCTTCGTGGTTCCCATTAGGGAGCCTCCTTCTGTGTTGGCGGCCGTTGTGGCGGTCTGGAACACCGGACAGGCGGTCGACCGCCGATCTCCGCCTGCCCGGTGGTGTGAGTGACGCGAATGCGTCAGAGGGTGGATTCGCCCTCGGTGCCGATCTCGCCGGTCTCCGTTCCGGCTTCGGTGCCGGTCTCGGTCTCGGTCTCGGTCTCGGTCGATGCGTCCGGGACGATCGCGGCGACCGCGCCGAACTTGCTGCGAATCAGCTCGGCCGTCTCCGCGTCCGCGCCGACGGCTTCGATGACCTCGGCGGCACGCTGGTCCGCCTCGGCCTTGATCCGCACGTCCAGTTCGGCGAGCGCGGCAGTTACTTCGGGTCCTACAGCCATGGCTGTTCTCCTTGTTCGTTCGATTGCAATGAGCACCGCGCCGAACAGCGCGAGCTCGATGAGCCGCCAGAGCATGGCGACACCTCCCGAGGGTTGGGATCTGTGAGCCCGTTTTCGGGCATGAAAAAACACCTATGCGTTTCGCACAGGTGTTCGATTTCTGTTAGATTGTGGGCAGCGGGGCGAAGTTCGGAAGGGAAGCCGAACCGAGCCCCGCGCTTACGTTCGGGAGGCATGGTGGAGCTGTACCGGATCGGTGACAGATGGGCCGAGCCCGCACCTGCGCACTGCCCGCGAGGTCACGAGTTACGCGGCGGTCGAGTGCTCGTCGGGTCACAGGTCTGCTCCTGCGAGATCCACCACCACAGGACGCACACCTGCCGTGAGTGTGGCCAGGTGGTCTTCACACCGCCCATGACCGGCGACTGCACCGACTCCAGCTTCGACGGGCGCGGACGCTAGCCCGGCATCTTCCTCCGAAATGGACGAGAAAACTGCCGAAAAACACCCCAAGTAGTGACTACTTGCTGGTCAGCACACGTAGAAAGTGGGTGTATATTTGGCGCATGACAAGGCCGGACCAGCATCCGTTCATCAGCTTCGAGTTCAACCCGCGGCGGCTGCAGCCGGGGGTATGGCTGGCACTGGGCGAGGCGATGAGCAAATGCCAACATCTGGCCGGGGTACCACTGAAACCCGTGCGAGCAAACGATATGGCCTCCATCTATCTCGCCCGCGGGGTGCAAGCAACGACCGCGATCGAAGGAAACACACTGTCGGCAGCGGAAGTGCAAGCCATCGTCGACAACGGCAGCGCCAAAGTTGGGAAGTCCCGTGAGTACCTAGAGCGCGAGGTGCAAAATGTTCTCGGTGCCATAGTCGGAATCGACGAAGCACTACGATCCGGTGAGACATTGCCGGTCACTCGCCAGCGCCTGGAACTGCTGAACTACCAAATCCTCGCAGGAATCCCGGACAAACCCGAGGTCGTGCCCGGCCAGATCCGCCATCACAACGTCAGTGCGGGTCGGTACCTCGCCCCGGATTCACACGAAGTTCCTGAACTTCTGGAACGGTTCGTGCGGTGGCTCAATGGGATGCGCTCGTCCGTCACGGCGGACTCGTCCGACACCGACAAATTTGTGAACGCGATGCTCACTGCAATCCTCGCTCACCTGTACATAGCATGGATACACCCGTTCGGAAACGGAAATGGTCGCCTCGCACGCTTGATCGAAGTTCAGATCCTCTCCGAGTCCGGAGTGGTTCCCATCGTGGCGACGAATCTACTTTCCGATTTCTACAACAAGACCCGTGATGGGTACTACCTCGCACTGGACGCTGCCCAACACGACGTCGTGGCGTTCATCGAGTACGCGCTCGACGGGTTTCTCGACGAGGTACGCGCGCAGATCGAGGTGGTGAAAGAAGAGAACGTCCAAATCCACTGGGAAAGCTTCGTGTACGAAACGTTCCGTGGTCAGCCCTCGACGGAAACTCGTTCGCGACAGCGAGAACTAGCGCTGGCGATGCCAGATGGTGAATGGATAACTGCTCGCCAAGTAATTCAACTGAATACACGCCTAGCCCGGCTTTACGCGAAGGTGGGGGACCGAACGCCAGCTCGCGATCTGAACGATCTCGAACGCATGCATCTAGTGGACAAGCACAAACGTCTCTACCGCGCGAGGCGGAGCATTATCAAAGCATTCATCCCACCCACATGGGAGGCACCTTACGAGCCGACGATCTCGGAGTCTCTCGCCGACCTTGCACCGTTGGAGGAACCCACATTGTTCGATGAACCGTAAGCCACCACGTCGGCGCACACTTGGTGTTATGGGCGGCTAAGCCGTGGCGAGCCCGAGTGCGATCAACGCCGATCTGATGTTGTTGGCCAATGCCAGCGCGGAGGCTGCATCCGTTGCGG
>NZ_NOYB01000033.1:0-35907 GCF_002258235.1 Rhodococcus sp. 06-470-2
CGTCCGATTCCGCGACAAACACTGCCGCTTCCCCGGCTGCCACCGCCCCGCCGCCCGCTGCCAACTCGACCACGTGAACCCGTTCGACCACAGCAACCCTCTCGGCGGCGGCTGGACCACTGTGGGCAATCTGCAGTGCCTGTGCGAATACCACCACACCGTCAAGACCGCCGGCTACTGGAAAGCCGTCATGCTCCCCGGCGGAGCGATCCTGTGGACATCGACATCGAAGACCACCCGAATCACCCTGCCCGCCAACGGCACCGCCGTCCCCGTCCTCGGAAACGACCTCAGACCACACATCCCCACCCAACCGAGAAACTCCGGCATCATCGCCTACCCCGACCCACCCGACCACCGGAAGTCGGAATCACCGTCGGACAGTCAGGACACCGACACGCCGCCCTTCTGAAGATCGAACTTTCGTGAAGGCCTTGGGGACCCGTGCCGGCGCTCGCGTCGAGGTCGGGAAGCCGAACCCAGGTGCACGAACACGATGAACCGTCGGCCCCTGGCCGAACGACGACATCGGTCCGTGCGGCCTGCAGAATGGTCGGCGCTCGTCGACCGGCATACTCGAGAAATGAGCAATTCACGTGCAAGAGCTCGCCCCCGGGCACTGTCGTTGCACGGCCGCATCAGAGTATTGACGATGAGCGTGGCAGCCCTGGCAGTCGCAGTGAGTGCTCTCGCGATCTATCTCGTCGCAGAACAGGCCCTCCGCTCGCAAATCGTGGACCGCGTCGAACGCAACAGCGACGCTCTCATTGCCAGCGCCGCATCCGGCGTTCCGGCAGGTCTCTTCGGCTTCGGTATAGAAGACACCGAAGGCACCGCGGTGAAAGCAGCGCTGGTGACGCCCGACGGCACGTTGGTGACGTCGACGACTGGCACCGAGCCCTTCACCAATTCCGACGGAGTTCTGGACGACGCGGAGAAATCTGTCGTGGACGGCACCGTCGAGCAATCGCTGCGCGAGGTACGAGGCTATTACCTGTCGGCAGCACGCACCGGCTCCGGCGGAACGATCATGGTGGCCGAATCGCTCAATGAAGCGTCACCCTTGCTGGCCAAGCTCACACTCGCACTCGTCATCGTCGGAGCATTTCTCGTCGCGCTTGCCGGCGTCGCCGGTGCAGCCGTGGCCCGTACCGGCCTCAGGCCGGTACGCCGACTTCGCGCGGGCACCGAACGTGTGGCCCGGACCGGGGACTTCGAGCCCATCGATGTCAACGGTGACGACGAACTGGCTTCACTGGCCAACAGCTTCAACGAGATGTTGGCGTCCCTGTCTCGTTCGCGAGCACGACAGGGGCAACTGATCGTCGACGCAGGAGCGGAACTGATGGAGCCCCTGACGGCACTGCGTACGAACATCGACCTACTGATGTCGCTCGACGGGCCCGACGCACCGTCGATGTCCGAAGACCAGCAGGACCGACTGCGCGTCGAGGTCATCGCTCAGATGGACGTCATCATCGGATTGGTACACGATCTCGTCGATCACGCCAGGGAGCCCGCGCCGACACCCCAGTGAGGACCTTCGAGTGGATCAGGACGAGAGCCGCACCCCGGTGAGCTGTTCGGACACCTCCCAGAGTCGGCGTGCATCGTCCACGCTGCGCATCGGCTTCCACATGCCGACCTCGGTCGGTGGCCCGCCGATGACTCGTTTCGGGCCGAAGAACTGATCCCCACCCGCGGCTCCACCCGCGGCTGCAACCAATCCCGGCCGTGCTGCACTGTCCACCGTGCCCGCGATGCCGACGCGGGCAAGAACGCCGATCAATCGTCTTCCTGCCGAATCTTTCGGGCGCCCCAATTCCGGTTGTGCCGCAAGCAGATTGGTCGGCGAAACTCCGGGGTGAGCGATGTTGCTGGTGATTCCCCAGCCGCCGGCCCTGCTGCGCGCCTCGAGTTCGCGTGCGAACAGAGCCACCGCGAGCTTCGATTGACCGTAGGCCTTCATGACGTCGTAGGAACGCTCCCAGTTGAGATCGTCCCAATTGATGGTCGCCGACCGTGCCGCAATGCTCGTCTGATGGGTGACTCTCGCATCACCTTTGCGCAGCAGCGGCAACAGACCGAGGGTGAGCGCGAAGTGGCCGAGGTGATTGGTGCCGAACTGCAGCTCGAAACCATCCTGGGTGACCTGGCGTGCAGGTGGCTGCATGACACCGGCGTTGTTGACGAGTATGTCGATCGCCCGTCCATCGGATGAGAAATCGTTCACCAGAGCGGAAACGGATTCCAACGACGACAGATCCAGCGCCCGAGTGGCGACCTTCGCTCCCGGCACGGCGGCTCGGATCGATTCGGCGGCCCGCTCCCCCTTGGTGGCCGAGCGCACCGGCATCACGACCTCGGCACCGGAGCGGGCGAGCTGCGTGGCGATGACCGTTCCGATCCCGTCGCTCGCTCCCGTGACGACGGCCACCTTGCCCGTCAGATCGCGAAGGGATGTGTGTGCTGTTCGGCTCATGACAAGCTCCTGTGTCGGTGTTGATCGTGTGGATTCGACCTGCAGAACCCATGTTCGACGATTGCCGCGGGCTCATCCAGGACTTGCCGATCCACTGATACGACCGCCACCGTCGAATCGCGTCAGGACAGAACCTGAGTTCCCACCACCGCGAGCAGTTCCAATTTGGCGTAGCTCTCGCTGCCGGGCACTGCCGTGTACACCAGCAGTCGATGCGCCTGCTCGGGGTCCAGCAGTGTCTGGCAGTTCAGTTGCAGCAGGCCGACCGTCGGGTGCAGAAACCGCTTCGACTCGGGTGGGTGAACTCCCACTTCGCGCTTCGCCCACAGGGTTCGAAACTCCTCGCTGGCCTCGAGCAATTCTGCGGACAGGTGCGCAGCTCTCGAGTCGGGTCCGCGAAGAGTGACGATCTCGCGCAGCCCCGACGCGTACACCCGAGACAGCACCGCACGCTCTTCGGGCGGGTACGACTGCCGGGCCTCGGGGTCGGTGAACCATCGGTATCCCAGGCTCCGGTTCGGCCCGGTGCGCAGCGACGCATCACCTGTCAGTGCCGCACCCAGCGGCGTCTGACGCAGCGTCTCTCCGATTTCGGACACGATCTCGGCGGGCGTGTCGTTCAGGCGGTCCAGAATTCGGAGCATTCCCGGGCTGACGTGCTCGCTCGACGAACCGCGGGCGGGAGGATTGTGCCCGGCCAATCGAAACACGTGATCACGCTCACCGAGCGACAGATGCAGTCCCTGCGCGATCGAGGCGATCATCTGCGCCGACGGAGCGGGTCCGGTAGCCCGTTCGAGTCGTGCGTAGTAGTCGGTCGACATGTGGCACAGCTCGGCCACCTCTTCGCGGCGTAGGCCCTGGGTCCGTCTGCGCTGCCCTCGCGGCAGCCCGACGTCCTCGGGTTGCAGAGATTCGCGCCTCTGCCGGAGAAACACTGCCAATTCCGATCGATCGATCACCGCGGAGCCCCTTCCGGTCGAACGCGGTTGCCTCTGCCGCAATTGTGCCCTCTCCGCGATGGCTATTGTTCAACGATGAGTGCTCCCCTGACCATCGTCACCGGTGGAAGTCGCGGAATCGGTGCCGCCGTATCCCGACGGCTGGTGGCCGACGGGCACGATGTGGTGATCGGCTATCGCTCCGACGCCGCCGCCGCTGAAGGGTTGGCCGCCGAGCTGTCGGCATCCGGCCGAACCGTGATCGCCGTACGCGCCGACACCACCGACGAGCAGGCGGTGATCGATCTGTTCGGCGCCGCCGGCGAGATCGGAGCTGTCACCGGTCTGGTCAACAACGCCGGTTCGGCACGCGCAGTCGGGCTGCTGGTCGACAACGACATCGAGACCATCAGAGCAGACCTCGACGTCAACCTGGTCGGTGTGCTCACCTGCTGCAAGTACGCGATCGCGGCGATGGTCGAATCGGGTGGCTCGATCGTCAACATCTCCTCAGCTGCCGCGACTCTGGGCAGCCCCGGCATGTACGTCCACTACGCGGCGGCCAAGGCCGCCGTCGACACGCTGACAGTCGGTCTGGCGAAAGAAGTTGCTGCGCAGAACATTCGCGTCAACGCGGTGGCACCGGGCATCATCGAGACCGACTTCCATCGCGATCGACAGCGACCACAGAAGATGGCGTCGAGCATTCCCCTCGGCCGCCCCGGTGCGCCGGACGAGATCGCCGGAGCCGTGTCCTGGTTGCTCTCCGATGATGCGCGATACGCGACCGGAACCGTCGTCAGGGTGGCCGGCGGAATGTGAGTACTTCGGTCGTGACTACCGAGGGGCGATGCGATGCAGCTCCACGTTCGTCAGCGCACCGTCCTCGGCTGTGGCGGTCATGTACGTACAGAACGGTTGGCGGCGCCGATCCGTCGGTGAACCGGGGTTGAGCAGCCGAAGACCGTTGTCCGCGAACGTGTCCCACGGGATGTGACTGTGCCCGAACACGAGCACGTCCGTCTCCGGGTACGCCGCGGCCATGCGTCGTTCACGTCCCGTCGCAGCTCCGGTCTCGTGGATCACGGTGAACCGAACCCCGCCGAGCACGACGTCGGCGCGTTCGGGCATCAGCGCGCGCAACTCGTCACCGTCGTTGTTCCCCCAGCACGCGACCAGACGACGCGACCGCCGTGACAGTTCCTCGAACGATGCGAGGTCCACCCAATCACCGGCATGGATCACGACATCCGCGTCGTCGACGGCCGCCCACACCTCGTCGGGCAGGTCGCGTGCACGTTTCGGGAGATGAGTGTCGGCGATCAGCAGCAACTTCACCCCTCGATTGTGCACGCCGCCCTTCATCGGAAGTCCCTCGATCTGGACGCAACTCGGAGATCCATCAGTTGCAGATGATCGGCAACCACGGTCACCGCACCCTCGGCGTTCTGTACCTTGCCGCGAATCAGCAACGCCGGAGCCGTGATTGCCAACTTGCGGTACTTGGCCCACAACCCGACCGAGCACACCACGTTGACCATGCCGGTCTCGTCCTCGAGGTTGATGAACGTGACGCCTCCGGCCGTGGCCGGCCGCTGGCGATGCGTCACCGCACCGCCGACGAGCACTCTGTCTCCGTCGGGGATCTGCAGCAGTCGATTCGCGGGAACCACGCCGAGCGAATCGAGCCGATCTCGAAAGAACTGGGTGGGATAGGAATCCGGTGACACACCGGTTGCCCAGACGTCGGCCGACGCCAGATCGAGGTCCGTCATGCCGGGTAACGCAGGCGCTTTCGTCGACGCTCCGATGCCGGGGAGCAGACCGGGCCGCTCCCCCGCCGCCGCACCCGCAGCCCACAGTGCCTCTCGACGGGTGATGCCGAAACACCCGAGTGCGCCTGCCGTGGCCAGCGCTTCCGCCTGCGCCACCGACAGTTCGACGCGTCCCGTCAGGTCAAGGAACGAGGTGTACGGCCCATGTGCGTCTCGCGCGTCGACGATCTTCTGAGCCAGAGCAGTACCGATGAACTTCACGTCCGCCAACCCCATCCGAATCTCGAGCCCGTTTCCCTCCAGGTTCGCATGACCGAGACTGGCATTGACGTCGGCACCGTGGACCAGCACGCCGTGTCGCCTGGCGTCGGCGACCAGAGATTGCGGTGAATAGAAACCCATCGGCTGGGCGCGCAGCAGTCCGGCACAGAACGCCGCCGGGTGATGCAGCTTGAACCAGGAGGAGTAGAACACCAGTGAGGCGAAGCTCTGCGAATGGCTCTCGGGGAAGCCGAAATTGGCGAAGGCCGACAGCTTCTCGTAGATTCGGTCGGCAGCTGTACCGGTGATGCCGTGCAGGTCGCGCATCCCGTCGTAGAACCGTCCCCTCAGCAGTTCCATCTTCTCCGGTGACCGTTTCGATCCCATGGCACGGCGTAGTTGATCGGCGTCGGCGGCACTGAAACCCGCAACATCGATGGCCATCTGCATCAGCTGTTCCTGGAACAGCGGCACACCGAGTGTTCGATCGAGCGCCTTCTTCAGCGACGGATGCTCGAAGATCACCGGCTCGAGTCCGTTGCGGCGCTTGATGTACGGGTGCACCGAACCACCCTGGATCGGACCGGGACGGATCAGCGCGACCTCGACCACCAGATCGTAGAAGTTGCGCGGCTTCAGACGCGGCAGAGTGGCCATCTGCGCGCGGGACTCGACCTGGAACACCCCCACCGAATCGGCTCGCTGGAGCATCTCGTACACCTCGGGCTCGGACAGATCGATCGAGGCGAGTTCGATGTCGATGCCCTTGTGCTCGGCGATCAGGTCCATCATGTAGTGCAGCGCCGAGAGCATACCGAGTCCGAGCATGTCGAACTTCACCAAACCCACTGCGGCACAGTCATCCTTGTCCCACTGGAGCACACTGCGGTTCTCCATCGTCGCCCATTCCACCGGGCAGACGTCGGCGATCGGACGATCACAGATCACCATGCCGCCGGAGTGAATGCCGAGGTGACGTGGGAAGCCCTCGATCTGACGGGCCAGGTCGAGAACGGAGTCGGGAATTCCGTCGCCGTCCTGATCACCGATTCCGGACCAGCGGGTGATCTGCTTGCTCCACGCGTCCTGTTGTCCCTGCGAAAAGCCGAGCGCACGCGCCATGTCTCGTACCGACGACTTGCCGCGGTAGGTGATGACGTTGGCCACCTGGGCGGCATGAGTGCGGCCGTACTTGGCGTAGACGTGCTGGATCGCCTCTTCTCGACGATCGGATTCGATGTCGATGTCGATGTCGGGCGGCCCGTCGCGCTCGGGTGCGAGGAACCGCTCGAACAGCAGCTTGTTCGCCACCGGATCGACGTTGGTGATGCCGATCGCGAAGCAGACAGCCGAGTTGGCCGCCGAACCCCTTCCCTGACAGAGGATGTCGTGAGTCTTGCAGAAGTGGACGATGTCGTGGACCACCAGGAAGTAGCCTGGGAATTCGAGCCTCTCGATGATGTCGAGCTCGTACTCGAGCTGCGAATAGGCGGCCGGATTCGCCGACTGCGAGCCGTACCGACGGGCGGCTCCCTCGAACGTGAGTCGACGCAGATAGCTGATCTCGGTGTATCCGTCGGGCACATCGAACGGTGGCAGGCGCGGCGCGATCAGCTTCAGATCGAACGAACACTCACGACCGAGCTCGACGGCACCGCGCACCGCGCCCGGATAGTGACGGAACAGTTCGGCCATTTCCGCCCCAGACCGTAGATGTCCACCGCCGGTCGGTGCCAACCAACCGGCAGCCTCGTCCAAGCTGCTCCGTGCGCGCACAGCCGCCATCGCCATGGCCAATCTCCTGCTACGCGGACCGGCGTAGTGCGCGGCCGTGGTGGCGATCGTCGGAAGGCCGTACCGCTGCGCCAGAGTCGCGAGTGCGTCGTTGCGCTCGTCGTCGTCTGCGACGCCGTGCCGGGTGAGTTCGACGGTGACACGATCGGATCCGAACCGGTCGACGAGTGTGCGCAGCGCGGCCTCTGCTGCCTCCGGACCACCACGCGAGAGCGCCTGGCGAACATGCCCCTTCCGGCAACCGGTGAGAATCTGCCAGTGACCGCCCGCCGATTCGGTGAGTTCGTCGATGTCGTACTGCGGCTTACCTTTGACCCCGCCCGCCAGGTGCGCAGCGGCGATCCGACGCGAGAGCCGGCGATACCCCTCCTGTCCGCGAGCGAGCACCAGTAGGTGGGTGCCGTCGGGATCGGTCTCTCCGGCTCGGGATCGATGGGTGTCCAACGAGAGTTCGGCACCGAACACGGTTCCGATACCGAGAGCTCTGGCTGCCTCGGCGAACCGCACGACCCCGTAGAAACCGTCGTGGTCGGTGATGGCGATGAACTCGAGGCCGAGGCGTACCGCTTCCTCGACCATCTCCTCGGGCTGCGAGGCACCGTCGAGAAAACTGAACGCCGAGTGCGCGTGCAATTCCGCGTAGGGAGTCACCGACAGAGTGGGCTTGTCGATGGTGCGGTCGTAGACGTCCCTCTTTCGTGACCACGCCGGGCTGTCACCTCCGTCACCCTCGGCCACGGGCTTCGGGCGTCCGGACAGGACTCGTTCCATCTCCGACCACGTGGGTGGTCCGTCGTTCCATCCCATCGAGACCACCTTCCCTCACGTCGCCACCTCATCGAACACTTGTTCTAATGAGAACACGGGGGTCCGACACGGATCAACTAGAGTCGAATCGCCACTGACCCTTTTTCGCCGAATCCCTTTCACAGAGCCGGAGCACAGACGTGACGCGTTGGGCCTCGTTCGTCGTATCGCACAAACGATGGGCACTCGCAGTTGTCGTCGCCGTCGTCGCCGTCGGCGGAATCTTCGGACTCGGCGTCTTCTCGAAACTGAGCGAGGGCGGCTACGCCGACGCAAGCAGCGAATCGTCCGAGGTCGCACGGCTGGTGCAGGGCATAGGCCAACCGACCCCCGACATCGTCGCGATCTACACCGCCCCCGAGGGCCGGTCGATCGACGACATCGGACCACAGGTGCAAGCGACGCTCGACGAGTTCAGCAGTCGATACACCCTCGGCAACGTCGCCTCGTACTGGAGCGCAGACCCGATCAGCAAGGAATTCCTGGTCTCCAAGGACCGAACCAAGGCGTTGGCCACGGTGTACCTCGGCGCGAACTCGGGCGTCACGTTCAACACCTTCGGCGAGCTTCCACCACAGCTCGAAGTGCCCGGCATCGAATCTCAGTTCGCCGGCGCGACGGTGGTGGGAGTCTCGCTCAGCGAAACCCTCGAACGCGACCTGATCCGCTCCGAGATCATCGCTGTTCCCATCACACTGCTGCTGCTGATCTTCATCTTCGGCGGCGTGATCGCCGCAGCGGTTCCGGTCTTCGTCGGCATTCTGAGCGTGCTCAGCTCCCTGGCCATCCTGCGGGTGCTCACCGAGTTCACCGAAGTCAGCTCGTTCTCGATCAACGTCGCGTCGTTGCTGGGATTGGGCCTGGCCATCGACTACGGACTGTTCATCGTCAGCAGGTTCCGCGAGGAACTGCGCGGTGGATCGACGCCGATCGACGCGACAATCCGCACCGTCGCCACCGCAGGCAAGACCGTCGTCTTCTCCGGACTGCTGCTGATCTGCGCATTCGCCGGGATGCTCGTCTTCCCGCAGGCAGTGATCCGATCTCTCGGGTTCGGGGCCATGGCCGCAGTGGCGAGTGCAGCCGTCCTGTCACTGACCGCGGTTCCCGCCCTGCTCGCCATTCTCGGTACCCGCATCAACTCCTGGACGTGGTCGCGCACAGCGTCCGACCGAGGCGATGCACGCGCACACAAGTTCTGGGGCGGCGTTGTCACCCGCGTCATGAAGCATCCGGGCATCGTCGCTGCCGTCATCGTCGCCGGTTTGCTGATCATCGCCACCCCGATCCTGAAGGTATCGCTCGGAGAGGTCGACTACACGGCACTGCCGAAGGACAACCCTGCGCGCGTGGCGTTCGAGACTCTCGGCTCCGACTTCGAATCCACCGGCGAGGGCGCAACCGTGGTTCTGCGCGGCCTGGACGGCGTCAAGCCTCAGGGCGCACCGATTGCGGCGCTCACCTCAGCCGTGGAATCCACGCCCGGTATCGCCCGAGCCGAATTCCTGGGCTCGAAAGACGATTTCGTGACGCTGCAGGCGTCCTACAGCGAACCGACCGGCGGGCTGAGCGAGGCCGAATCCCAATCCGACGCAGTGGCGACGCTGCGCGCGATCACTCCTCCGGACGGTACCGAGATCCTCGTCGGCGGCGGACGAGCCAACGTCGACGACGGCAATGCGGCGATCGCGAAGTGGCTACCGGTGATGATCACGATCATGGTCGTCTCGACGCTGGTGTTGCTGTTCCTCGCATTCGGATCGATCGTGTTGCCGATCAAGGCGGTCCTGATGGCCGGACTGAGCCTGGCCGCCACCTTCGGCGCACTCACGTGGGTGTTCCAGGAAGGCCACGGAGCCGGCCTGCTCGGCGTCACCCCCGGTCCGCTCGAATCGACGTTCGTGGTTCTCATTCTCGCGGTCATCTTCGGCTTGTCGACCGACTACGAGGTGTTCCTGATGTCGCGCATGGTGGAGGCTCGCGCGGCTGGAGCGAGCACCGAGGAAGCGGTGATCTTCGGCGCTCAACGCACCGGACGCATCGTGACCGCGGCGGCGCTGATACTGATCGTCGTCACCGGGGCCTTCACCGTCTCGGGTCTGTCGATCATGAGGTTCCTCGGCGTCGGAGTCATCCTGGCGCTGATCATCGACGCCACCATCATCCGGATGTTGCTGGTTCCGTCCCTGGTCAAACTCATGGGCGAGGCGAACTGGTGGGCACCGGCCTGGATGAAGAAAGTGCACGAAAAAGCAGGTATCGGGCACTAGCACCGGAACTTACCTTGGAGTAAGGTCGGCTCGCATGGCGAACTACATCGTAACCGGCGGTACCGGGTTTCTCGGGAAGAACGTCCTGCCCCGATTGCTCGAACGTGATGCGCTCGCCGCGATCCACGTGCTGGTGCGTCCGGGATCGGTGGCCCGTCTCGAGCGACTGGCACAGCACCTCGACGGCGGCGACCGAATTCACCCGCTGGTCGGCGATCTCACCGAGCCGGAGCTCGGACTCCGAGACGTGCCTGCCGACATCGACCACATCCTCCATCTCGGAGCCGTATACGACCTGACCGCAGGCGACGAGCAAGCCCCGACCAACGTCGCCGGAACTGCCTCGGTGATCGGCCTCGCCGAGAAGACCGGGGCCCGCCTGCACCACATCTCGTCGATCGCCGTTGCGGGCGACTATCGAGGAACGTTCTCCGAGAACGACTTCGACCTCGGCCAGAATTTTCCGACTGCCTATCACCGCACCAAGTTCGAGTCCGAGAAGTTGGTCCGCGACAGCGCTGCGGACTGGCGGGTGTATCGGCCTGCCGCGATCATCGGGCACTCGGAGACCGGTGCCATCGACAAGGTGGACGGACCGTACTTCTTCTTCCCGTTCTTCGCGGAGCTGGCCAAGCTGCCCTCCGTCGTACCGATCACGGTGCCGAAGATGGGCGCTACCAACCTGGTTCCGGTCGACTACGTCGCCGACGCCATCGTCGAGCTCGTGCATCGAAACACCGCTCCCGGCAGCGTGTTCCATCTGGTCAATCCGACGCCTCAGTCGATGGCAGAGGTCTACGCCGCGTTCTCGTCGGCAGCGGGATCTCGCGCGCGAATTGTCGACGTGCCAGGAGCGCTGGTCGCTCCCGTGGTCTCCCCCAAGTCCAGGGCCGTGCGCAAGCAACGCGACGCCGCCCTTCGTGATCTCGGAGTACCTCCGGTGATGCTCGAACACCTGACTCTGCCCACCGTGTTCGAGTCGGCATCGACACAGAAAGCGTTGCAGGGCAGCTCGATCACGCCTCCACCGCTGCGGACGTACGCCGATCGAGTGTGGACTCACTGGCGGGAGAACTTCGATCCCAAGCGCAACCGCCGAAACGACCCACGCGGGCCGCTGTTCGGCCGTCACATCGTCATCACCGGTGGCTCGTCCGGAATCGGTCGTGCCAGCGCCGAAGCAGCTGCCCGCAAGGGTGCGGTGGTCATTCTGCTCGCGCGCGGTCAGGATCAACTCGACGAGGTGGTCGAGCACATCCGCGAATCGGGCGGCACCGCCTACGGTTACTCGTGCGACGTCACCGACAGCGAATCGGTGGATCAGACCGTGAAAACCGTTCTGAGCGAACACGATCACGTCGACATGCTGGTGAACAGCGCCGGACGATCCATCCGCCGCGCACTCTATCGATCCACCGATCGATTGCACGACTACGAGCGCACCATGGCCGTCAACTACTTCGGGGCGATCCGTTTGGTGCTGACACTGTTGCCACACATGCGTGAACGTCAGTTCGGGCACGTGGTCAACATCTCCAGCGCTGCGGTCCTCGGACACCCGCCTCGGTTCTCGGCCTACGTGGCCAGCAAGGCCGCGCTCGACGGCTTCACCGATGTGGCTGCCGCAGAGACACTCTCGGATGGAATCACCTACACCACCATTCACATGCCCCTGGTGGACACACCGATGATCACCCCGACGGGAGACAAGAACGTCGGTCCGGTGTTCTCACCGGAGAAGGCTGCCGCGATCGTCATTCGCGCACTGAGCGACAAGCCGAAGCGAATCGACACTCCACTGGGAACACTCGGGCAATTCGGTGCCATGTTCGCCCCCAAGGGCAAAGACCGCACGATGCATCAGCACTACCGAAAATTTCCCGAATCCGCGGCAGCCAAGGGTGAAACGCCGGTCACGATCGAGGACGGGAAGGTGCCCTATCGGGTGCGTCCCTACGATCCGAAGGCTCCGAGCGCACGCATCGGCAAGGTGATCCGACGCGTCGGAAGACTGGTCCCCGGCACCAGTTGGTGACCGGCAGAACTCAGCGCAACAGAGCCTTTGCCCACACCCGCAGAAATCCCTGACTCAGGTACGTCAGAGTGCCGATGGCGAGTGTCCATTTGACGGTGCTGACCACGGTGGTGGCGCGGACGACGGTGTCGGCGATCCGTTCTCGGTTGTCGACCAACACCAGTCCGACGACGTTCTCGATGTAGTCCCCGGCGGCGGAGGCAACGGGAGCGACGGCCAATGCCGTCGTCACTGCGGGGCTCAGCGGAGTCTTCTCCGCCAGGCTCCTCGCGCCTGCACGCAGCGCGACGGCGTAGATCGCGGGATGTACGAAGTCGGGCAGATAGTGGCT
Source organism: Rhodococcus sp. 06-470-2 (assembly GCF_002258235.1). Lineage (NCBI taxonomy): Bacteria > Bacillati > Actinomycetota > Actinomycetes > Mycobacteriales > Nocardiaceae > Rhodococcus > Rhodococcus sp. 06-470-2. The sequence goes on from NZ_NOYB01000033.1 coordinate 12,697, forward strand.
GCGGAACCGAGCGATCTCGGTCTCGTCCATGCTCGCCAGGATCTGCCGGTAACGCTGGGCGGACCACGCCGTCTGTACGGCAAGCACTTTCGGAGCTGCGGGGCCGAGCAGTCGGGCGATGTTGGCCTGGGATACGACGAACAGCGCCGACCAGCCCAGCATTCTGCGATCGAGCACGCTCAGAGACATGCACGGATCCTAGTTCGTCAGAAACGGCAGAACTGCTGCCTCGAACGCCGAGTATCCGTCGCGATGGATGCTGTGCCCGGTGCGGAACGCCTCGACGCGGCAGGTCGGAATCTCGGCGACCATCGCGGCCAGCCGGTCCGGATCGACCATTCCGCCCGGACCTCCGCGAAGCACAAGCGTCGGAGCCGTGATGTCGGCCAACGACTCCCACCACTGCGGATTCGGTCGACGGAACTGCTCGAGAGCAGTGGTGGTCATCGAGCGATCGAAGGCGAGTACCGCGCGGGGGTGCAGAACGACGCTGGTCGCTGCGTGCCAGAGTTCGGTCACCGACGGCATCCTGCCGGTCAGCGTCGGCGGAGCGTCCCCCGGCCGAATCGGTATCGGAAGCTCCTCGAGGACCAGACGGCGGACGAGCTGCGGGCGACGCTGCGCGACGAGCGAGACCGCATATCCGCCCAGGGAATGCCCGACGAGATCGACTTCGTCGAGCCCGAGGTGGTCGACCAGGGCCATCAGGTCTGCCCCGAAGGAATCGAATTCGTACGTGGACGTGTGCGCACTCTTGCCGTGTCCGCGCAGATCGACGGTGATCACTCGGCTGCCCTGTGCGGTGAGTGCACGGGTGAACCGATCCCAGGTTGTGCTGTCACCGCCCATTCCGTGCACCAGCATCACCGGTACCGAATCCGAGTTGGCGTGCCCCAGCGGGGTGAACGAGCGATACGCGATGTCGACACCATCGAGGTCGACCGTCTCCGACATCATCTGCATTCTCTCGACGGTAGCGGTGCCGCTATTCGTAGATTCCTTCCACCCGCCACCGACCCTCGTCGAACACCAGCAGCAAGGCCCTTTCGTCGTCGAGCACCACCTGGGCTCGCGCCGTCGGACCCGTCGCCGCGTGGCCACTGTCCCACCATCGCTCGTCCACCGGCCACGGCCCGGCCAGACCCGTCAGTTCCCATTCCTTGGTGCCCCAGCGCAATCGCGACGGCGGTGCATCGAACACACCACGATCGGTGACGCCGATTCCGGTTCCCGACCGATTCATCAGCGTCACCGTCGGACGTGTCTCGATCACTGCCGCCGGAGCAGGCTCCGGGAGCCGTCCCGGCCAGGGATCCGACGGATCGGACATCGGCACCAGTTCGTCGCCGAGTGGACGCAGGGTGATCCGTTCGGCCGGCCCGCGGCCGCCGCTGAGCACACCACCGAGCACCGATTCGCCGCCGAGCAGACCCTGCACACGCACCAAGGCCCGACGCGCCCTCTCGTCCTCGTCCCCGACACTGCCCCACAAACCCAGCTGCAGCTCACCGGCGGCCACCACTTCGATGGGTTCGAGCCGTAGCACGGTGATCGCGGACGTCGGCTTGTTCTCGCTGCGCCCGGTGATCCAGCCGTCGAGCTGCCAGCGCACGCGGTCGGCTGTTCCCTCCGGCGTCAACGGCTCGGCGCAGCGCCATATCCGCGACAGATTCTCGCCGTTACCGGTACTGGCGTGCACCAGCAGACGAGTGCACGCAACGGCAGCGGCAGCGAGCTTGGTGTGCAACTGCTCGGCCAACCCGCGCCCGGCGAACGCAGCTGCGTCGACCCGATCGATCGGCGGATCGCACAGGTACTCCACATCCAGGTCCGGCGGCAGAGCCCTGGCCGACGGCGGACGTTCGGGCTCACCTCGAGCACTGCGATGCGCCAACACGGCATCGGTACCGAAGCGCGACGCGACATCCCCGGGAGACAGGGCCGCGAAGTCGCCGATCGTTCGTAGACCCAAGCGTCGCAACAGATCCACCAGCTCACCGCGATCGGCCGCGGACATGCTCGGTTCGGCCGAGAGTTCTGCCACCGGCAACGGTGCGAGAAAGCCTGCACCCCCGCCGCGCGGCACCACCTGCGCATACCGCGCGGCGACGACCGCGGTGGACAGCTCGTCGGCGATACCGATCTGACATTCCACACCGGCAGCCGACGCTTCGTCGATCAACCGTTCCGCGGCCCGATGTTCGGTACCGAAATACCGTCCGACGCCGCGAGCAGAGAGAACCAGCAAGCCCGGTCGCAGCACTTCGACTCCCGGCGCGATGGCGGCGACGGCCGAGACCACGGGCTCGAACAATCGCGCATCACGATCGGTATCGGCGAGAGCGACGTGCACATCCGGGCACCGCGCCTGCGCTTCCCGACGGCGCAGGCCGCGCTTGATACCCGACGCCCGTGCCGTCGCCGAGCACGCGACGACCCGATTGGCCGAGGTGACGACCACCGGATGCGTCGCAGGGAGATCGGCCTGAGCAGCTGCTGCAACAGCGGGCCAATCGGGACACCACAGTGCAAGAACACGGCTGGAACGATCGATGCTCATGTCGAGACCGCGATCGACAACGGATTCTGTTCGCGCTCCTCGGCATGCCACTCGATGCGGCCGTTCTCCGAACGCAGGTCGAGTCGAACGGTGCGGGGCCGCATCGCCTTGCCGCGAGCGCACACCGACAATCGGACGCCGCGTAGTCGGCCGCGGCCCAGCTCCAGGCCCGTGCCGAGGCCGTCGTATCCGTGCACCGATGCGTCCAGTCGTAGCTCTGCCCCGTCCCAGTGCCCATCGGTCACCAGCAGCGTCGACCCCTTGCTCCGCGCTCTGGCCACCACGGCCCTGGCCCGAGTGGGCGAGACCGACAGACCGCCGAGACCGAGTACCACGAGATCGACACCGTCGAGCAGAATGGCCGCCACTTCCACCGGGTCGGGACCGGGATCGGGAATCAGAGCCAGCTTGCTCAGTTGTGCACCCATTTCCACCGCGGCCAGAATTCCGAAACGAGGCTGCCCGATGACGGCGACATGCCCGCCGGCACCGGTCACCGCGGCCACCAACCCGATCAGGAGCGAGCCGGCACCGGAAACCGAGGCCACCGTTCCACGTACCAGTCCACCGTGCGGCAGCACCTCGATCAGCGCGGACGGCACCGGAAGAACGGGCCGCTGACGGGTCGGACGCGGTGTCGACGGTTCCGGGTGCACCGGCTCGACGGGGTCCGAATTCTCGATACGCACCGATGCCGTTTCGCCCCGAGAAGGCACGGCGGCCATCCGGCTACGCAGCAACGCCACACGCTCCGGCAGCGACAACCCGTCGAGCACATCCGGCGTGACGGAAGCTCCCGATACAGTCATGTCACTCCCCTTCGCGGCGTAGAAAATCGAGCCGAAACTTCGGTGTCCGACGAACGCGGGAAGTGGCGTATTCGAACACAATTTCGATCTGCACTCAGTAAAGCCGCTCGGACGGCAACTCGTCAAGGTGATGCCGAAGCCCCTGGTAGATGCCTCCGTCGCTCGGCTGCGGGCACGTCCAGCCATCGTCAACTAACCTGTGGGCGTGACGGATCAGCAGCGTGTTCGACGGGGCGTCGGGCCCGACTACCTCCTGGCAGGCAGATACCGCCTGGCCGGCAAACTCGGCGGTGGAGGCATGGGCGCGGTATGGCTCGCCACCGACACACTTCTGCACCGCCAGGTGGCCGTCAAGCAGGTCACGTCCACCACTCGGTTGACCCCGGAGCAGGCCGTGGAAGTACGTAACCGGGCCATGCGCGAGGGTCGCATCGCAGCCCGACTCTCCAGTCCCCACGCCATCGCGATGCACGACGTCGCTCTCGTCGACGGTGAGCCGTGGTTGGTCATGGAATACCTGTCATCGCGCAGTCTCGCGCAGGCACTCGGCACCACCGATTCGCTACCACCGTTCGAGGTAGCTCAGATCGGCGCGCAGATCGCCGACGCCCTGACCGAAGCGCACGAGGCCGGGATCGTGCACCGAGACATCAAGCCGGGCAACATTCTGATCGCCGATCGCGGTAAGGATCTGGGCATCGTCAAGATCAGCGACTTCGGCATCTCCCGCGCCAAGGGAGACGTCGAAGCAGCCGACGACAGCGTGATCACCGGCACCCCGGCATATTTCGCACCCGAGGTCGCACGCGGACAGGATCCCACCGCGGCCAGCGACGTGTTCTCCCTCGGCGCAACGCTGTACACGGCCATCGAAGGCAAACCGCCGTTCGACATCGATCACGATTCGATCGCACTGCTGCACCGAGTTGCCAAGGGGCAGATCATCGCTCCCACCCGCAGCGGCGATCTCACGGGCCCGTTGCTGCACATGCTCGAACCCGATCCTGCCCGACGCCCCACCATGGCGCAGGCTCGCGACGAGATGATCGTCGCCGCGATCAGCAAGCGCGGCAGCATAGCTCAGCTGCGCGGGGTGCCTCTGACGTCCGCGGACGGCGTGGTCCCGGCATGGGCGAGGCGCTCGACACCGGTCTCCGAATCTCGTCGTCCGTCGAGGGAGTTCGGAAGAACCATCGCGGGCCTGCCGGCCGTGCAACCCGGTGAGAGCCAAGCCAATCCGGTCCCGTCGACGTATTCGCCACCGCCGTTCGATCTACCGCGAAAGAAGAAGAACCCGATCGAGCACGTCCTGATGCGCATCGAGGACGTCGTCGGCGACCGAACGTCGATTCCATCTACCGCGATCCTCGCAGCACTCGTGCTCGCCATCGTGGTCGTTTTCGTTCTGGTGATCGCACTCCTGCTGTAGACGAACCCTCAACGCGACTCGTGCACGACGATCGCGATCTGAACCCTGTTGCTGCACGCCAATTTCGTCAGAATCCGCGAGACGTAGGTCTTCACGGTCGCGACACTCATGTACAACTCGGCACCGATCTCCGCATTGGACTTCCCCGACCCGACAGCACCCGCCACCTCGCGTTCGCGATCGGTCAGGGACTCGAGCAGGGCCCGCGCCCGCGCGGTGGCGGAGTCGTGCGATCGAGCGTCCTGCTCGCGCCAGTGGGCAACCAAGCGTCCGACGGCGGTCGGCGACAGCATCGATTCCCCGGTTCCGACGCGATGCACCGCGTCGACGATGTCCCGCGGCGGCGTGTCCTTGAGCAGGAATCCGTTCGCGCCGACCCGCAGTGCCCGCAGCAGGTACTCGTCGGTATCGAACGTGGTCAACACCACGATGGCAGCCGTGAACCCCTCCGCGCGAAGCATTTCGGTGGCCGCGAGCCCATCGAGGACCGGCATCCGCACGTCCATCAGAACCACGTCGGGAGACAACGCGTGCACTGCCTCGATGCCACTGCGACCGTCGGCCGCCTCACCGACCACCCTGATTCCAGGATCCGAGCTCAGGATCAGCGACAAGCCCGCGCGGACCAACGCGTCGTCGTCGACCAGCAACACCGTGAGTACATCGGGACCGTCGGCTACTTCGGGCACGGCAACCACGCTTCCAGACGGTAGACCACTCCGTCGCCGCGACGCGCGATTCCGTACTCGATTCGTCCGCCTGCCAATTCGACACGTTCGCTCAGACCGATCATTCCCGACCGCGAACCGGGTACTGCCGCGAAACCCTCTGTACCGAGACCGTTTTCGAGCCACACCCGAAGCTCACCACCGGCCGTCGCAAGCCCGCAGCGCACCGGCAGGCCGGGCGCATGCTTTCTGGCGTTGGTCAGACCTTCCTGGATCACCCGATGAACGGTGCGGGAAACAGAGGGCGTCAGCGTTGCGCCGGAAGGCAACTCGTCGACGAACGACACCCGAGTACCGGCCTTCTCCGAATCCTCGATCAGTTCGCCGATGTCCGCCACCCCCGGCTGTGGACGCGCCGAGGCCGCGACACCCGATCGGAGCACTCCCAATATCTCCCGCAGATCCTCCAGGGCACCGTGTGCACCGAGTCTGATGGTCGATGCGATCGCCTCGACCTCTTTCGCACCGACGTCCGGCCGCACCTCCAGCGCTCCGGCATGAAGGCTGACCAACGAGATCCGATGTGCGAGAGCGTCGTGCATCTCGCGCGCGATCCGCTCGCGTTCGAGTCCCCGAACGGTCTCGGCGCGCAGATTCGATTCGTGTTCCGCTCGCTCTGCCCGCTCTCGTAGAGAATCGATCACCTCGCGGCGCGACTTGACGACGATGCCCCACGCGGCCGGGATACTCAGAAAGGCGAGACTGGCCATCGCGGTGTACGCAATCGACTGTTCGACCCACAGAATCGTCCAGATCATCGACGCCGCGAGATGCAGTACCACCACCGCGGTGGTGACCCGCCACGACTTTCGAGTGGCAACGGTGAAGACGGCCACCAACTCGGCACCACCGACAGCGTCGGTCAGGATCGTGCACACCGCCAGCGCTACCGCGATCTCGATCGGCCACCGGCGACGCCACCACAACGACACGGCACCGACAACGCCGACGACGATCGAGACGACCGTTCGCGTGGTGGTCATCCCCTCGGTGCCTGCGGCCACCGACAGCACCAACAGCAGCGCGAACGCGATGGCGGCGACATCCCATGCGCGTTCCCGATGCCGTCGAAGCAGAGTTGTCATCGAACCGTCACGATCGAACCAGGGGACGCCAGTACTGGCTCGTCTTCTTGTCTCGCACCACGACGCCGAGTCGGTCCAGTTCCGTGCGTAATTCGCGCGCATCGGACGCGGCCTTCTTCTTCAGGGCCATCGCGCGGGCTTTGAGCACCGCGTTCACTTCCGGTGCCAAACCGGGAGTTTCGGGTACCCACAGGCGATAGAGATCGGCATAGGGATCGCCGGTCGCGACCGACCAACCTCGCTTCTCGAACGCCGCCTCGATGGCATCACGCTTCTCCTCGCTCGGCACCCGCACCAGCTGACGCGAGGCACCGTCGAGCAGAACCAGTTCCTTGCCGTCCACGAAGACTGTGCCGACCTCGGACTTCGAGATCGTGGCGGTCTCGCCTCTCTCGGTGATACGTACCTGCACCTCCGACACCGCCACCCGTGCAGTGTCGTAGAACGCGGCCGCCACCAGAGCCAGCCCGAGCAGTACTCCCAGCCCGATACAGACGTACCGCACCCACCACTGCGACCACGAAGCGATCAACTCCAGCGGACCCTGAAACGGTATCCAGGTGAGCGACGCTCCCCAGGAAGCCACATAGGGCAGCCCGAACCCCAGTAGTCCCCCGATGATCACGGCACCGGCGATCAGGAAGAGCCGATCGCCGCGGGAGAACCACAGCACCGCCGGTGGCGTCTCCCCGAGCATCTTGTCGTCCATACCCTCACGGTATCGAGAGTGGGAGCAAGTACCCAGTCATCGAAAGTCGATACTTCTGCACCGACTTCCGAACGACCGCCGACCGTCGATCAGCCGAGAACGGGCATCACCAGTGTCGTCAGAGCGCCGTCGACCGCCGACCGCACCAGCATCGGACGGTCAGGAGCGGCGATATCGAGCATCAGGTCCGGTCCGACGGCCGATGCGACCGCAGCCTGCAGGACGGCCGCGTCGAAGAACACCGTCATGTCGGAACCGGTCACCCGAGCGGGGACCGCGACACCCTCGACCGTCAGGCCGTCCTGGCCGGCGTCGATTCGCAGCGTACCGCTGTCGAGAGGAACGAAATCTCGTTGCACCACAACCCTCGTCGCGGTCGGAGCCAGACCGTCGATGATCGTGCGCCAGTCGGGAAAGTCGCCGTCGACCAGATCCACAGTGTGCTGGACGCCTTCGGACTCGAACACCATCGCGTCGTCGGTTGCCGTCAGCACACAGTTTCCCGACGCGGGTAGCGTCCCGAGAGAGCCGACCGATGCGATACGGGACCAGGCTGCGCCGGGTGAGCTCTGTGCCACGAGGCTTCGGGTGGTGAGTCGATACCCATCCGTCGCGGTGAGGGTGACAGTGCCACCGTCCACCTCGACCAGCACACCCCGCAGCACCGGAAACTCCTCGCTCGTTCCGGCTGCAGACGCGACCTGCTCGACCGCAGACGCGAACTCGACGGCAGAAAGTGTTGCTGTGCAATATCTTTCGTCGAACAATCGGCGGATCGAGATCGCGGCCTCGGCGGCTGCCCGCGCGCGTGCGACGAGGTCGTCGACGTGCCGATCCACGATGTCGACCGCTGCAGCTCCGTCGCCGGCGAGTGCGGAGGCCACCTTGTCCAGCAAGGAGTGGAGCCTGCAGGAATGACCATGAAGACAGGCAGACCGATCTCGCGCAGTTGTCGAATGATGTTCGCCCGCTTCGCTTGTGCTCGGGTGTAGTAGCGATAGCCGGACTTCGCGTCGATGAAAGCCGGGACGAGCAGTGCACAGTCGTCGTAGAACCGCAGAGCGCTGGGGGTCAGTCCGCTCGAGCGAGCGAACGCACCGATGGTCAGGAATTCTTCGTCCGAATCAGTCATGGTGAAATCCTGAGGCTTCGGGTTGGTCGAAGGTCAAGCGTGATCCCGTGTCCGGACGTCGGGTGCCTAGTCGATTCGACGCTTGTGCGCCCATCGCGTGAGCGCATTCCTGTTGGACTGCTGAGTCTTTCGGAGAACGTTCGAGGCATGGGTCTCGACGGTCTTGACGGAGATGAACAGATCCTCCGCGATCTCACGATAGGTGTACCCGCGTGCCAACAACCGCAACACCTCCAGTTCACGGGGCGTCAGCGAATCCAGTTCCGGATCCAGCGGGGGCTCCGGGGCAGCGCTGCGACCGGTGAACGAGTCGAGGACGAACCCGGCCAGACGGGGGCTGAAGACGGCATCTCCCCCGGCGACGCGTCGAACACCGTCGGCGAGCTCCGAGCCGGAGATCGTCTTGGTGACGTATCCCCTCGCCCCGGCACGGATGACGGAGATGACGTCCTCGGCGGCATCGGACACACTCAGGGCGAGACAGACCGGCCCCTCGGAGATGCGGTTCAACACCGCGACGCCGCCGCCGTCGGGCATGTGCACGTCGAGCAACACCACGTCCGGCTTCGTCGATTCGATGCCCGAGACCGCCTCGGAGACGCCTCCGGCTTCCCCGACGACGTCGATGTCCGCCTCGCGAGCGAGTTCGGCTCGCACACCGGAACGGAACACCGCGTGGTCGTCGACGAGGAAAACGCGGAAAGGTTCGGTCACGTCGACTGCTCCTGCTGGGTTGATTCGGACGATTCGGTGGTGACGGAGGCTCCGTTGCGAGGCATGAAGATTCGCACTTCGGTTCCCTTGCCGACGGTCGACCGTACCTGCACCGTGCCACCGCGGCGCTCGATGCGTCCCCGAATGGACTTCGCCAGTCCCTGTCGATCCTCGGGTACCTCGGATTCGTCGAAGCCGGTACCGCGATCGCGGACGAAAACGCTGACCTGTTCCGGTTCGGTTTCGGCGAACAGATCGATATTGGTCTCACCGGAATGCTTGGCCGCGTTGACGAGAGCCTCTCGCGTGGCACCCAGCAGCGCGGTGAAGCTCTCACGGGACAGGCCCGACTCGATGTCGTCGGGCAGTAGGTGGACGTCGCCGACAGTGATGGGTCGAACCGTCACGCCGTGCTGATCCTCGACCTCACCGGAGATGGTCTTGAGTGCGTCGGCCAAGCTGGAGTTGTCGGTGTCTCCGCCGTCGAACAGCCATTTGCGGAGTTCGCGCTCCTGCCCGCGCGCCAACCGCATCACCTCGTGCGGCTGATCGGACTGTTTCTGGATCAGGGCCAGTGTCTGGAGCACCGAATCGTGCAGGTGCGAGGCGATTTCCTCGCGCTCGTCGTTGCGGATGCGTGCAGACCGCTCGGCACCGAGCGCGCGCCAGGTGCGCAACCAGATGGGAACCGTCAACAGGCCGACGCCGACGAGAGTGACCACCACCGCCAGCAGTGACGAGCGCAGCGCGGCCAGATCGACGCGGGCGAGCACCACCACGGCGAGGCCGAGCACGATCAACGTCGCTCCGCCGACGACCCTCGCCCAACTCAACACGCTCGGATGCTTGGGCAGGCCGAGAGCAGTTCGTGGTCCCTCGGAGTCGAACTCACGCCAGACCAGGGCTGCACCGATCACCACGACGATGACCGGCACGATGACCGATGCAGCGGTACCGCTGAGCAGCCAGGCGAGCCCGACGGCGAGGCCGAGTCCGATGGCAGCCAACCCGAGCGCACGCTGGCGTTCGGCGGCACTCGGATGCGCAGTGTCCTCGCCCGCGGGCGTGAACATCCAGATCAATCCGTATGCGGCGATTCCGGCACCGGCGGATGCGGCGAGCAGCGCGAACGCCACCCGAACCTTGAACACGTCGACGCCGAGATGGTCGGCGAGCCCGCCTGCCACGCCGCCGACGATGCGTCCGCCGCCGCGGCGTTGGTAGGGGGCAGGAGCGGAGCCTGCAGAAGCGACAGGAAAAGCAGGAGCGGAGCCTGCAGAAGCGACAGGAAAAGCAGGCGCGGAGCCTGCAGGAGTGACAGGAAAAGCAGAAGCGGAGCCTGCTGGAGTGACAGGAAAAGCAGGAGCAAGGCCTGCAGGAGCGATGGGGGGAACGGGGGTGATGGGCACGGCTGACGTGGTGTGGGTTGCCGTCGCGTCGCCTGCCGGGGACGGTGTGTTCCGGGCGGCGTCGACGGGTGGATTGTCGACAGGGTGCACGCCCTCGATCCTGGCACGGATGCGGTGGTGGTCGCATCAGGGTTCGCCCTGATGTTTTTCGCGGCTTTGTCGAGGTGGGCCCGATGTCGGGGACGAAGATCAGGGGTATCCCTGATGTGTTCAGTGGTCGTGGCGGACACGATGGTTGGCATGAGCAACGTGACCGTCTCGGATCAACTTCAGCAGATGTGGCGCACCCGTCCGCACCGCTTGCCGCAACGCGGGCATGTGGCGGGTGTTGCGGCCGGTATCGGCTATCGCTACGACGTCGACCCCGTTCTGATTCGGATCGCGTTCGTCGTCTCCACATTGTTCGGCGGTACCGGCATCGTGCTGTATCTGGCGGCGTGGCTGGTGCTCAGCCGCGCCGGTGACACGGCGTCGGGTGCGGAGTCGCTCGTCGGGCGTGGCAACAGCTCCGATTCGACGACCAAGATGGTGGTCGTGGCGGTGGCATTGGTCATCGCGGTGTCGACGATCGGCCCTGTGGGTGTCGGACTCGGAGGTTCGGGGCTGATCTCTCTGGTGGCGATGCTCGGTGGACTGTGGTTGCTGCACCAACGGTGCCCGGAGCCGCCGCCGTACATGCGGACGGCGGAGTTCTCCCGTAACCGCTACGCCCCCATGCCTTTCGGCTCCAACACGTCGGCAGAACAGTGGACGGCCGCGCAGTATCGTCCGCCGCAGTTCCAGTACGAGCGATACACGCCGTACACGACTCTGCCGAAGAGCTACGTTCCGACTCCGAAGACTGTCGAGTACTCCGGCTCCGACACCGGCACAGACGCGCACACCGTGAACCTGAGCAAGGCAACCGCACCCGTCGAGAAGCCGACCGAGACGCCGACCGACATGCACACCGTGACTCCGCCGTCGTGGGACCCGCTCGGGGTGGCACCGTTCGCCTGGGATCTTCCCGAACCGACCGGGACATTCCCGCCCGCGGCGATCGAACGGAAGCGTCGATCACGGTGGACGGCAAGCTTTCTCGGCCTGGCCCTGCTCGCTGCCGGCATCACCGCGGCGGTCGGTGCCGCAACCGGTGGCGACTGGGCCTCGCCGGGCCGCGTCGGAGCCGTCGCTCTCGCCGTCGTCTCCGTCGGACTCGTGATCGGCGCATTCCTGCGCAAGGGCTACGGATTGCTGGTGATCGCGGCACCTCTGGCCGGCTTCGTCGTCCTGGCCTCAGCGGTCGATCCGATGGACATGGGCGAGAGTGCGTCGGGAACCCAGCGCGTCGCACCGACCGCCGTTGCCGATCTCGCGGACACCTACGACGTCGGTATGGGTGAACTGGACCTCGACCTCACGGGCCTCGCCCTCACCGAGAACCGCACCGTCGAGATCGACGTGGCGCTGGGCAGTGCGTCGGTGACCGTGCCCGATTCGATGAACGTGATCGTGCAGTGCGAGGCGGCGTTGGGTTCGTGCCCCACCGACACACGGTTCGGCCCGGGAACGAGCAGCGATGATCCGGTACTGACGATCGTCGGCGATCTGGCACTCGGCGAACTGAAAGTGGGGAACCGGTGAAGAAGAACGAGACCGACCGTGTCGGCGACTACGACGATCCCTCCGGCGAGAATCGCACTTCGAGCCGACGCGGCCCCTCGGCACTGCTGCTGCTCGCCGGGCTGGCCACCATGGTCGTCTCGGTCGCAGCACTCATCGGCCAGGGAGCGATAGCGGCACTGGGCGACGTCCAGTTCCGCTGGGTGTTCGTCGTCGTCGCGGTGGTGGTCGGCTTCGCGCTACTGCTGGGACCCAGCAAGAAGAGCTGAGTCCGCTACTCCCACTCGATGGTGCCCGGCGGCTTGCTCGTGACGTCGAGAACGACTCGGTTGACCTCAGGAACCTCGTTGGTCACCCGAGTCGAGATCGTTTCGAGCACGTCGTAGGGCAAACGAGTCCAGTCCGCCGTCATGGCGTCCTCGCTCGAGACCGGACGGAGCACGATCGGATGGCCGTAGGTACGGCCGTCGCCCTGCACCCCGACACTGCGTACGTCGGCCAACAGCACCACCGGACACTGCCAGATCTGTTGATCCAAGCCCGCGACCGTAAGTTCTTCTCGGACAATCGAATCGGCATGACGGAGCGTGTTCAGACGGTCGCGGGTGATCTCACCGACGATGCGAATCGCCAGACCCGGTCCTGGGAACGGCTGCCTGCCGACGATGTCCTCGGGCAATCCCAGTTCTCGTCCGACGGCACGCACCTCGTCCTTGAACAGTGCGCGAAGCGGCTCGACCAGGGCGAACTGAAGATCGTCCGGCAGGCCGCCGACGTTGTGGTGGCTCTTGATGTTGGCAGTACCGGACCCGCCGCCGGACTCGACGACATCCGGGTACAACGTGCCCTGCACCAGAAACTGGACCGCGTCGCCGTGCTCGGCGTTCTCGCCCAGCACCTCGGCCACCGCGCCTTCGAAGCTTCGGATGAACTCGCGGCCGATGATCTTGCGCTTCTCCTCGGGGTCCGAGACACCCTCGAGTGCGCCGAGGAAGGTGTCGACCGCATCGACGGTGACCAACTTGGCACCCGTCGCGGCGACGAAATCCTGCTGCACCTGCTCACGCTCGCCGGCGCGCAGTAGTCCGTGGTCGACGAAGACACAGGTCAGACGGTCACCGATCGCCCGCTGCACCAGCGCCGCCGCCACTGCGGAGTCGACGCCGCCCGAGAGGCCACAGATGGCCTTGCCCGTCGGGCCGACCTGCTCCTGCACGGCGTCGACCAGAGCGTCGGCGATGTTGGCTGCAGTCCAGTCCGGCGCAATACCCGCCGTCTCGTGCAGGAATCGGCTGAGCACCTGCTGCCCGTGCGGGGAGTGCAGAACCTCGGGGTGATACTGCACGCCCGCCATACGCTTGCCCTCGTTCTCGAAGGCAGCGACCGGCGCGCCTGCGCTGGTGGCGGTGACGGTGAAGCCCTCCGGGGCCGCGGTGACGGCATCACCGTGACTCATCCAGACCGGCTGCGTGGCGGGCAGACCGTCGTGCAGACGACCGCCGTCCACGCTGAGTTGGGTGCGGCCGTATTCCCGCGTTCCGGTGTGTTCGACGGTTCCGCCGAGGGCCTGGGCCATGGCCTGGAATCCGTAGCAGATGCCGAACACGGGGATGCCGAGGTCGAGGAGCGCGGAATCGAGCTCGGGCGCACCCTCTGCGTAGACGCTGGAGGGTCCGCCGGACAGAACGAGCGCGACAGGGTCCTTCGCCGCGATCTCCTCGGCAGTGGCGGTATGCGAGATCACCTCGGAGTACACATTGGCCTCGCGCACACGGCGGGCGATCAACTGCGCGTACTGGGCGCCGAAATCGACGACGAGAACCGGGCGTGCGTGTGCGGGATCGTGTGCAGAGGAGTCGGTCACCGGGTCAGTCTAGTGGGACTGCCGCAGTGGTCATGCAACACCCGAATGCTCGACTGGCATCGCCGACGAACCCGACCGGATCTCGACGATCGGCAGTCGCAGACCACCCGGAGCATCCACCGGCACGACCGGGGAGTTCGGGGCGATCGGATCGAGGCGCTGGTACGGCAACCCCTGCGCCGGACGGAGATCCAGCTCGCCCTTGTTCGGCCACAGCGCGGCCGAACGCTCGGCCTGCGCGCTGATCGTCAGCGACGGGTTGACTCCGAGGTTGGCCGATACGGCAGCGCCGTCGACCACACTGAGCGTCGGGTAGCCGTGGACGCGGTGGTACGGATCGATGACGCCGTGCTCGGGATCCGAGGCGATCGCGCAGCCACCGAGGAAGTGGGCCGTGAGCGGAATGTTGAACAACTCTCCCCACGTACCGCCTGCCACACCACCGATCTTCTTGGCGATGCGTCGGGTGGCGTCGTTGCCCTCCGGGATCCACGTCGGGTTGGGCTCACCGTGCCCCTGCTTGCTCGAGATCTTGCGGCCGAAGGCTCCGCGCTTGGTGAACGTGGTGATCGAGTTGTCCAGGTTCTGCATGACGAGCGCGATGATGGTGCGCTCGCTCCAGTGCCGGACGTTGACGACGCGGACGAACTGAATCGGATGAGCGATCATGGCGAACACGAATTTGAGCCACCGCGGGATCCTTCCGCCGCCGTCGGTCATCAGTGTCTGCAGCATGCCCATCGCGTTCGAGCCCTTGCCGTACCGGACCGGTTCGATGTGTGTGCTGGGACTGGGGTGGAACGAGGACGTGATGGCCACACCGTGCGTGAGATCCATGTTCGGATCGACCGCCAGCTTCGCGGCCCCGACGATCGACTCGGAGTTGGTGCGGGTCAGTTCCCCGAGCGTGTCCGACAGACGGGGCAGCGCACCCGTGTCCTTCATCTTGTGCAGCAGGTTCTGCGTACCCCAGGTGCCCGCAGCGAGAACCACATTGGCCGCACTGTAGGTCTTGCGGCCCTTGCGCAGCCGGGCACCGGTTCGTTCGGTGTCGACGTCCCAGGTCCCGTCGGATCGGGGAACGAGACCGGTGACGGTCGTCATCGGAACGATCTCGGCTCCTGCGCGCTCGGCCAGGCCAAGGTAGTTCTTGAGCAGGGTGTTCTTGGCTCCGTGGCGGCAACCGGTCATGCACTCGCCGCATTCGATGCATCCGGTGCGCTCGGGGCCTGCTCCGCCGAAGTACGGGTCCGGGACCGTCTTGCCCGGTTCTTCGCCGAAGAACACTCCCACCGGTGTCTGGATGAAGGTATCGGCGACACCCATGTCCTCGGCGACCGACTTCATCACCTCGTCGGCGGGGGTCATGTGCGGGTTGCGGACGACACCGAGCATGCGGGTGGCCTGGTCGTAGAACGGGGAGAGCTCACTGCTCCAGTCGGTGATGTGCGCCCATTGCTTGTCCTCGAAGAACGGTGCCTGGGGCTTGTAGAGGGTGTTCGCGTAGTTCAGCGAACCGCCGCCGACTCCGGCACCGGCGAGGATGAGGCAGTCGCGCAGCAGGTGCACCCGCTGGATGCCGTAGAGGCCGAGCTTCGGTGCCCACAGGAAGCGCTTGAGATCCCAGCTGTTCTTCGCGAAGTCCTTGTCCTCGAAGCGTTGTCCGGCTTCCAGGATGCCGACGCGGTATCCCTTCTCCACCAACCGAAGCGCGGTGACGCTTCCGCCGAAGCCCGAACCGACGATCAAGACGTCGTAATCCGTTGCGCGAACAGCTGAACCCATGGTGACCTCCGCTACATCCGATGCTGTCGAACAGTATGCACACCCCCATGTGACTACCGCCACAACCGATTCTAGCTGTTACGAGAGGTACCACCAACACAGGGTCGGCTTACGTGGACGACATGCAGCAGAAAGGGCGCGCCCCCCTGAGTGAAAGGAGTACGCGCCCTGTCGGAGCAGAGTCGATCAAGCCCTGACGTTCAGGCCCACCTTCTGGAATTCCTTGAGATCGGAGTACCCGGACTTCGCCATCGACCGACGCAGCCCGCCGACGAGGTTGATCGAGCCGTACGACTCACGCGACGGTCCGTTGAGCACCTGATCCAGGCTCGGCCGCTCCCCCGCCGACATCGGCAGCAGCGCCCCGCGCGGCATGGACGGATGCGCCGCGGCCGACGGCCAGTACCAACCTCCGCCGGGAGCCTCCGCGGCGACGGCAAGCGGAGCACCGAGAACCGCAGCATCGGCACCGCAGGCGATGGCCTTGGCGAGGGCACCGGAGGTGGTGATGTCGCCGTCGGCGATGACGTGCACGTAGCGCCCGCCGGTTTCGTCCAGGTAGTCCCGACGTGCCGCGGCCGCATCGGCGATGGCGGTGGCCATCGGAACGCCGATGCCGAGCACCTCACCGGTGGTCGTGCCACCTTCGACCGAGCCGTAACCGACGATGACGCCTGCAGCGCCGGTGCGCATCAGGTGCAGCGCGGTGCGGTGATCGCTCACGCCGCCTGCGATGACGGGAACATCCAGCTCCGCGATGAAGGTCTTGAGGTTCAGCGGCTCGTCCTCACCGTGAGCCACGTGCTCGGCGGAGATGATCGTGCCCTGGATGACCAGCAGATCGAGACCCGACGCCACCAGGGCGGGGGTGAGCGAGCGAGCGTTCTGCGGGCTCACCCGAACGGCGACGGTCACCCCGGAGTCACGGACCTGACCGACGGCCGCGGCCAGCAGATCCGGCCGAAGCGGTGCCGCGTGCAGTTCCTGCAGGAAGGCGATAGGTGCGTCCGGATCGAGATCGGTCTCGGCGATGTGGATCAGCTGATCGAGCTTCGCCTGCACGTCCGCGTGGCGCGCCCACAGTCCTTCACCGTTGATGACACCCAGCCCACCCTGGCGACCCAGCTCGATCGCGAACTCGGGCGAGACCAGAGCATCGGTCGGATGCGCCAGAACGGGAATGTCGAAGCGGTACGCATCGAGCTGCCATGCCGTCGACACCTCCTTCGACGACCGGGTACGACGGGACGGCACGATGTCGATGTCGTCCAGCTGGTAGGTGCGGCGGGCTTCTCTGCCCATGCCGATTTCAACGAGGTCGCGCACGCGCGCACCTTTCTACTTCGAGAGCGAATCGAATCGGCCGAGGAAGGGCCGAGGCGACTATCGGGTGGTGTAGTTCGGGGCCTCTGCGGTCATCGTGATGTCGTGCGGGTGGCTCTCCTTGAGCCCGGCCGCAGTGATCTGCACGAACTGAGCCTTCTGCAGGTCCTCGATCGAGGTGGAACCGGTGTACCCCATCGCAGCGCGCAGACCACCGGTGAGCTGGTGGATGACCTGGGTCAACGGACCGCGGTACGGGACGCGACCTTCGATGCCCTCGGGCACCAATTTGTCCTCGGCCAGCACGTCGTCCTGGAAGTAGCGGTCCTTGGAGAACGACTTCGCTCCCCCTCGCCCCTGCATCGCGCCGAGCGAACCCATGCCGCGGTAGCTCTTGAACTGCTTGCCGCCCACCAGAATCAGCTCGCCCGGCGACTCTGCGGTTCCGGCCAGCAACGATCCGAGCATGGCGGTCGACGCACCCGCAGCGAGCGCCTTGGCGATGTCGCCGGAGAACTGCAGACCGCCGTCGGCGATGACCGGCACACCGTGTGGCTTGCACGCCGCGACGGCTTCGAGGATGGCGGTGATCTGCGGAGCGCCGACGCCTGCGACAACGCGGGTGGTGCAGATCGATCCAGGCCCGACGCCGACCTTGACCGCGTCCGCACCCGCCTCGACGAGGGCGAGTGCGCCCGCTCGGGTGGCCACGTTGCCGCCGACGACCTGTACGCGGTCGCCCACCTCGGCCTTGAGCTTGCTGACCATCTCGAGTACCTGCGAATTGTGGCCGTGCGCGGTGTCGACGATGATGACGTCCACCCCGGCGTCGGTCAGAGCCATCGATCGAGCCCAGGCGTCCTGCCCGACGCCCACCGCGGCACCGACCAGCAGGCGACCGTCACGGTCCTTGGTGGCATCGGGGTGCTGCTCGGTCTTGACGAAGTCCTTCACGGTGATCAGGCCGGTGAGCGCGCCCTTGCCGTCCACGATCGGCAGCTTCTCGATCTTGTGGCGACGCAACAGACCGAGCGCCGCTTCCGCGGTGACGCCCTCCTGCGCGGTGATCAACGGCGCCTTGGTCATGACGTCGGCGACGCGGCGGTTCTGATCGACCTCGAACCGCATGTCGCGGTTGGTGATGATGCCGACCAGCGCACCGGTCTCGTCGGTGACCGGAAGACCGGAGATCCGGAAGCGCGCACACATGGCGTCGACCTCGGCCAACGAGTCGGTGGGCTTGCAGGTGACGGGGTCGGTGACCATCCCGGCCTCCGAGCGCTTGACCGTCTCGACCTGCGACGCCTGATCCTGCAGCGACAGGTTGCGGTGCAGCACACCCATACCGCCGGCGCGGGCCATGGCGATGGCCATCCGCGCCTCGGTGACGGTGTCCATGGCGGAGCTGACCAGCGGTACCCGCAGGCGGATCTCGCGGGTGATCTGGCTCGAGGTGTCGACCGAGCTGGGAATCAGATCCGAAGCGGCCGGCAGCAGCAGGACGTCGTCGAACGTGAGGCCGAGCATCGCGACCTTGTTGGGATCGTCGCCGCCTGTGCGGACGTGGGCTCCGGGACTACTCATACGAATCTGGCCCTCCCTAGAGCCTGGTTGCACTTCGGCGCGGCGTGCGGCCGGTGAGAGCTCGCAGGCGCACCGCAATGCGGTGTTGGAGAACGGATGGAGTTTCGGCACTTGCACTCATCTGTTCAGCGCCGTGAACCATGGTATCGGCTAGGGCACAACCAGTGCGAATGCCTCCCGCTGTGAGTGGCTTCGAGCACCGAAATCGCAGTCCGCAGCATTGTCGGCGGCGGGCGCGTCCGGCATGTCGCATTCGAACGGCTGGCGCAGACCCACAAGTCCTGCGTACCGTGGAGGCGTGCGCGATCAACTGCCTCCCGGTCTACCCCCGGATCCGTTCGCCGGAGACCCAGCCGACCCGTCGGCCGCCCTCGACGCCATCGAGCCAGGCCAACCCCTCGATCCTCAGGAGCGCCTGGCCGTCGAGGAAGACCTGGCGGACCTGGCTGTCTACGAGGCACTGCTCGGCCACCGCGGCATCCGCGGACTGGTCGTGTGCTGCGAGGACTGCCAGCAGGACCACTACCACGACTGGGACATGTTGCGGGCGAACCTTCTGCAGCTTCTGGTCGACGGAACCGTCCGTCCGCACGAGCCCGCCTACGACCCCGTCCCCGACGCCTACGTGACCTGGGATTACTGCCGCGGGTTCGCCGACGCTTCGATGAACGACGCGTTGCACGGCGACGGATTCGACAGCTGACCCTTTCCGCATCTACACACGAAGAAGCCCGACACGATCATCGTGTCGGGCTTCTTCGTCGTTCGGTGGGGAATCGAAACCCGGTCAGCTGCCGCCGGACGGAACCGACATGCGGTCGCGGTTCTCCGACGAACTGCCTCCAGCGGTCGCTGTCGGCTGATCGGGCTCCTGAACCACCGTCGGCGTGACATCGGTGGTCGTCGTCGGACTCGGGGTCGTCGTGGTGGGCGGAACCACGGGTGTCGTCGTCGGAGCCGGAGTGATCGGCACACCCGTGGTGTCGGGTGCGACCTGATCCACCGGAGCCTGTGGCAACACGACCTCCGAGCTGGGCACCGGAGCCGGGATCACATCGGCAGGCGGCGGGACGGGCGCGGGCAGCGTCAGAGCCTGCAGTTCCTGCAGCAGACGCGCCAGCCACTGATCGAGCTCGGCTCGCTGCGCGTCGTCGAGCACAGCGGAACTGCTGTTCGACGCACCGTCGAGCAGTGCGCGAGCGGCAGTGGTGTCCCCGGAGGACAGAAGATTTTCCGCCTCCTGCAGTTTGGACGTCGTATCGATCTGCGCCACGGTCGAATCGGCCTGCTCGGAGAAGACGACCGACTTGACGCTCCACAGCGGATCGTCCGGTGTCGAGTTGTACGAGATGACCACCAGGCCACCCATCACGACGGCGATCGCGGCTGCGGCACCGGCGATGGGACGCAACAAACGCATCCGTCCACCGCGGTTGGCCGAGCTCGAGCGAGCCATGTCGGCGGCGAGCTTCTCGCGTTCGACCGACGCGACGACCACGTCGAGGGAGGGTCCGGCCGGCATCGCCGGCGTGACCACGTCTGCTCGCCAATTGGCCAACAGTAGGGCGAGTTGGTACTCGTCTGCGTCATCGGTGGCAATCGGTCCGTCACCACTGATCGCGTCGATGAACGCATCGTCACGACGTACGGCGACGAGGTCCACTGGACCACCGTCTGCGCCGATGTCGGCATAGGGATCGTTCTGCTTCGGTCCAGTGGAGTTCACGTGCTCACCGATACGCGAGATTCCGCGACGCGGGGTCTCACCGGGGCCACCGTGACCATTGTCCCTAGCCATACATTTCACCTGCTCTCACAACTTCGTTCTTCAGTTTTGCGATAGCTCGGTGCTGAGCCACGCGGATAGCGCCTGCAGTGCTGCCGACGGCGGCTGCTGTTTCCTCGGCCGACAATCCGACTATCAGTCGGAGCACCAGAATCTCGCGGTGCTTGGCGGGCAAGGTGTCCAGCAGTGCAGTCATCTGTCGACTCGACTCGGATTCGAGAGCGCGTTGCTCCGGTCCGTGCTCCATCGACACGACATCTGGTACTTCGGCGGCCGGGTCCGATTTGTTACGCGAGGCGCTGCGATGGGCGTCGGCGACCTTGTGAGCCGCGATGCCGTACACGAATGCCATGAACGGACGACCTTGGTCCTGGTATCGCGGCAAGGCGGTCATGACTGCCAAACAGACCTCCTGCGCCACGTCGTCGGCCGAAAGCTGACCGCGTTCGGCCGAACCGACCCGTGCCCGGCAGTACCGAACGACGAGTGGTCGGATGAACTCCAAGACCCGGGACAGAGCCAGTCGATCGCCTTGCGCTGCGGCAACGACGAAAGAGTCAAGCTCCTCACCCGCACTGTTCATCGTCGACAAATTTCCCCGCGTTACAGGTACGCACCCGCCTGGGAGCGCTTCCACGTGGTGGTGGAACGAGACCAAGGATAGCGACACCACCCGGTCACAACCGAACCAATCGGTCCGACTCCGACCCAGGTCCTGGTCAACCGACCGTCGAACCACCCAGGCGATCGATGGCGGCAGCCAAGTCGCCGGAGGCGATCATCCCGGCATCGACCCCGCCTGTTCCCTCGAAGAGCATCGTGGCGGCCCAGCGCAGGGGTAGCAGACCTGCCATCTCCGCAGCACAGGCCACCTGGACGGCCGACTCACGGGCACGGGAGGTCTCACCGGCACAACTCAGTGCGGCCGCAACCACCAGGTCGGTCTTGACGATGTGCCGTAACGAATCGGCATCTTCGGCGAGAGCTCGAGCGGCCTCGGCGTGTCGGACTGCCTCGGGTCCGTCGCCGCGCATCATCGCCAACTCGGCCGCCACCCACGCCGCCCGCAGTGCCGGGCGCCACGATCCCCGACCGACGTGGCCGTGCCGCTGGCCCGCACTGCGGGCCAGGAGGGTGTCCGCGAGGTGAAACCGTCCGCTTCCCAATGCATCTGCGGCCAGGCCGGTCAGCGCATCGCTACGGGCCTGAACGGAGTCCTCGGATTCCGACGGCCCTACGAGACCGACGAGAATGACAGCCATGCCGTCGAATCGGCGGGCTCGCTCGTGTTCGCCCACCTGACGCAGCCACGACGCTCTGGTCGAGGCGTGCAGCGACCGAAGTTCCGGGCCACGGGGCCGATGCCTCCGAAGCTCGATTTCGGCGGCGCTGTATCGACCCTGGCCCGCCAACGCGACACTGCGAAACCAGCTCTCTCGCGAATCGGTGGCGGCCGGGAGCGGAAATCGGCCGGGGTTGCTGCCGAAGGCAGCGTCGAAGAGTTCGGACTGCGTCGCGGTGAACAGCGAGCTCTGCTCTGATGGCACGGACGCAAGGGTAGGGCCTGAGCCTGCGCCGAACCGCGCCCGAGTCCTACCGATTCGTGGCGACGTTATTACGTGGGGCGAATTCGCTATCGGACCGAAAGGGGCATCGGCGCATCGTTTCCTGTGCGCAGAAAGCAGTTTTCAAGGAATTAACAATGTGAACACGGGCCGATTCGAAGACGAGAATCTGAACGCTGTGTGGCGAATAGGTTAATCGGCACACTCGATCGCTCATTCGGCTCACGACGCACAGCCTGCCGAATCCGCGCCCACTCGAACGTCGCCCCGCGATCCACGCGATCGTCTCGGACACTCCGTGCGGGCTCGGTCGAGGGAACCGACGTCGAGCCCGAGGTGTTGATCCGGACTACGCTCGGCACCACCGACACTGCTGTGATCAGCAGAAATACCGACAACAAGGTTCCGGTCGGATCCAGCTGGAGTCTCGTCGAACCGCCGCGGGACGTCTGCGTCGGAGCGCACCGCATCGGCAGCCGCACAGCCTGTGCACTCTCATCGTCTCGCGTGTCGGCGGATTCTTCAACAGGAAGGACACGCATGCGGGTGAGTCGAAGTAAATATCGCCCGTGTTAATTCTTTGCCCCATAACTATGCATTTGCCCACGACAGAGAACTATTGACTCGATTTCGTCGATCCACATAACGTTGTCGACATTCGGATCACGAATCCGAGAAGCCACACCACCCTAGGAGTTTCCATGCCGCAGCCGAATCACCTCCCTGGGCCGAACGCCGACATTTGGGATTGGCAGATGCACGGCCTGTGCCGTGGCGTCGATTCGTCCATGTTCTTCCACCCGGACGGCGAGCGGGGCCGGGCACGAGCACAGCGCGAGATGCGAGCCAAGGAAATGTGCCGCAGCTGCCCCGTACTCGCTCAATGCCGTACACACGCTCTCAACGTCAGCGAGCCCTACGGGATCTGGGGCGGGATGTCCGAGACCGAGCGGGAACTGCACGCTCGTCACAATCGCCGCCGCATCGCGGTGTAGTCACCCCAACACGAGAAAGCCCCCCAACCCGTTGGCGGATTCTAGGGGTCCTCGCAACACCTGATGGTCAGATGCCTGTCAGTAGATCACGTAAACGCTCGGCTGGAGTTTTCCAGCCGAGCGTTTTGCGTG
>NZ_NOYB01000029.1:0-34564 GCF_002258235.1 Rhodococcus sp. 06-470-2
GCCCAGCCCGACCACCCACCCCCGTTCGCGTCAATGGACCATTGCACTCTTCAGACGTATGTAGTGGTCCATTCACGCAGATCAGCTCCGCGGGTGAATGGCACATTGCAGCGCTCAGACGTGTGCAGTGGTCCATTGACGCAGGACCCGAGCGCCGAGGGCAACGGCGATGACAACAAGTTCGGCGAGCAGGATCCAGAACAGCAGCGCGATGTCTGGAGCCCAGCGGGCCAGTGTCGAGATCGGCGCATCGGCGAGTGCGGGCAGCGAAAAGTACAGCAGTCCAGCTGCGCCGAGGGCGGCCAGTGCATGCGCGGGTGCCCATCGTCCGGGAGCGGTTCGGAATCCGAGGAGCGCTCTGGTCGCACAGATCGCCAACAGCACCGCGAGGGTGGTCGACGCGATCAGTGCAACTTCGTACGGACCGAAGCCGGCGGTAGGAGGGTCGTCCATGCCGAGTCGCGTGAGCACGAGGGAGCGGGCAGCCGAGGCCAGAGCATCGGCCTCGAGCTCGCCGTATTTGTTGGTCGCGAACACCACTGCCAGGTGTCGTTCCGGAACGAGTGCGACGTGAGTGAAGTAGCCGGGGACCGCACCGGAATGCCACCGCATCTCGGTACCGTCGGGCAGCGTTTCGACGTACCATCCGTATCCGTACGCCGCCCCCGAACCTGTCGGCACCGTATCCGGACTGTTCGACGCCGGAGCGGTCAGTTGCCTGGATGCATAGCGTGAGAGTTCGTCGATGGAACCGCTCAGGTAGCCGTAACCCATTCCTGCGGAGTCGATTCCGGTATCGATTCTTCGGGGGAAGGTGAAGAACGGTACGTGGCCGGGTGCGACGGTGTCTGCGGTGTGCACCCCGGTCTCACGGGCGACGACGTCGGCGAAAGGTTCGGCGGTGGCCTTCTCGACGATCGCTTGCAGCAGTAGGTAGTTCAGGCTCGAGTATCGGAAGGTGCCGCGTTCGGCGGCCCTGACGTCCAGGGTGGGGAGGATGTCGAGCGCTCGCTCCGTGCGCCCCCACACGTCCAGTTCGGTCACATCGTGCGGGAGGCCGCTCGTGTGGTGGATCAGGTCGTCGATCGTGACGTTGCCCGGAAGGATCGAATCACTTTCCGGCAGAATCGAATTCACGGATCCATCCAGCGTCAGGGCTCGGTGTTCGGCGAGTGAGTACACCGTGGCCGCCGTCACCGACTTCGATACCGAACCCCACACGAACGGAGTCGTCTCGTCGATCGGCGCACCGTCTCCGTCCACCCCGTACTCGACGTTCTCCAAGACCTCGTGCTCGGAGACGACGCGGAACGCGACTCCCGGCAGTCCGAGTTCGTCTGCGACGGCTCGGATGCCCGACGCCACGCCGGGGTCCGGTGGGGTGGGGGAGCCGGCGGTCAGGACTGCGACGACGGTCAGCAGGGCGTGGGCGATGCGCATGATGGGAGTGAATCAACCTCATCGCGGTCGACGCCTCGGTGAACACCCTGATTTCACACCTGAGATCAGCTTCCGCCTATCGGGTCGTTCCTGCAAGCTCCACTCCTGCGCGGACGAGGCCTGCGATCCAGGGCATCACGTCGTCGTAGGCCGCCAGGGATCCGGGTAGGTGGTTCGCGCCCTCCACCGGGATGGCCGGTAGATCGTATTCGCGGTAGGTGACGTCTGCGCCCAGATCGCGCCAGCGCCCGAGCAGGGTGCGGCTCTGCTCGACGGGCACGGTGTCGTCCTCGACTGCGTGCGAGAGATACACCGGCATGGCAGGGGCGATGCGCCCGACGGTGTTCGTCTCGGTGATCTCGGCCAGCACCGGGTTGCTCAGTTGCTCGGTCAGTGGTCGGCCGTCGCGGGTGAGCTCGGTCGTTCGTACGGTTGCGGTGGCCGCGGGGTCGGTGGTGCACCAGTTCTGTGCGGCGTCGAGCGCGGCGATCCCGTCGGAGTCGAAGAGGTCGCGGATGCCTGCCGCTCGTTCCGGGTAGGCGTTGATCATCCCGTCGACCGTGAAGAGCGCGGCACTACCGAGGCGGGTGTTGTCGAGCGTGTCGATGTTGAGGGTCGGATCCGCCGGTGGCGCACCGACGTACGCTCCCCGGACGTTCAGCTCGGGAGCGTAGGTAGAGGCGAGTTCGGCAGCGGAGGCGGACGCGAACCCGCCTTCGGAGTAGCCGAACAGCACCACCGGGGTGGTCGGCTCGACGTCCGCGGTTCTGGCGGCGTCCAGCAGCGCACGGCCCGAGGCGACTCGGTTCAGGTACGTGTGCCCGCCGGGGGTGCCCAGGCCCTGGTAGTCGGTCGCGACGACGCGATATCCGGCCAACAGCAGCGGCAGGATGGCCGGGGACGAACCGACTGTCCCGAGAACAGCCGATCCGGCGCAGCGGTCCGCCATACCGGAGGTGCCGGGCGCGTACGCGATCACCGGCCGGGGTCCGGGGCCGACCCACGGAGCGGTGGGGGTCATGGTGTAGCCGGATACGACCATGGGCTGATCGTGTGTGTCGGTGGACCGATAGAGAATCCGCTCGATGTCGAATCCGAGACCGAACCCTTTGGGCGAGTTGACGGGCAGGCTTCGGACAACCTCGCCGAGCGTCGCGGTGTCGACCGCCGCAACCGGCGCGTCGTAGAACTCCGTCAGAGGGCTCGCGCCGGCCGTCGGCGTCGAGAATCCGGCGATCGCGATCGACAGGATCGCGGTTGCCACGATCGTCGCTGCGCGCGGGCAGTTTCCCGATTGTCGCACCCGTCGTGTCGACATCTTCGCACTCGGTAGCCCGGTCACCCCGCTGACGTTAGCCTGAGAAACAGGCCCACAGAGGGTCGACTACGAAAGGATTCGGTTCGATGCCAACTCGTACTTCACGCACAGCTTGGAACGGAACGCTGGAACAAGGTTCCGGCCAGGTCGAGCTGTCCAGTTCCGGCGCGGCGACTTTCGATGTGTCGTTTCCCAAGCGCGCCGCCGAGAACGCCGACGGCACCACCAGTCCCGAGGAATTGATCGCCGCGGCTCACTCGAGCTGCTATGCGATGCAGTTGTCGGCGTTGATCGCCGAGGCGGGCGGCACCCCACAGAGCCTCGAGGTCACCGCCGATGTCTCGCTGGGTCCCGATGAACCGGGTTTCAAGCTGACCGGCATCAAACTCACCGTGCGGGGCGAGGTCGAGGGTCTCGATGCAGACGGGTTCGCGAAGGCGGCTCAGGCGGCAAAGGAAACCTGCCCCGTCAGCAAGGCTCTCACCGGTGTCGAGATCACATTGGACGCGTCTCTCGAAAGCTGAACGGACAAATCGCCCGATGTGAGACTGGCGAACGATCGTCAGGTTTGAAATAGTTCGTTACTCGACCCATCTGCAGGGTGATTCGGTTACGAATCGTGTTCAAACGTCGGGTTCGATCGGCTGATGCGTACGTTCGGGGTATGCACCGACCGGCCTAGGAAGGATCAGCCCCACCATGTTGTGGACGCGCTTCCTGGGCCTCGGTGTACTCGCCGTAGCGGCGTACGCAATAGCCCCGCCTGGTATACCCCAGGGTGCGATATACGCAATCGTGCTTCTGGCCACAATCGTCGCGTTCGTCTACCGCTACTTTCGGGAACCCGGGCCGGACAAGCGGACGTGGAGGTACATGGCCGTCGGCGTCGGCTCCTGGGGTATCGGCGACGTGCTGATCGCGATGGTGCAGGTCAGCGGTGGACGAGTATCGACGTTCTCCTCGTCCGACATCTTCTACCTGTTCGGCTATCTGGTGATCGCCGTCGGCTTCGCACGAGCCGCCGACGAGAACGGGCTCGTGTTCGGGTGGGAAGAACTGCTCGAGTGTCTGGTTGTTGCAGTCGGTATCGGACTCGCCACGTGGGTGTTCGTCATCCCCGGCGATTCGACGCTGTCGTTTCCGTCGGCGATGGAATTGTGGCCTGCCACGGTCTACCTCACCATCGACGCGTTTCTGCTCACGCTCGTCGGAAGTCTGTACCTGCTGACCCGCTCGACAACGGTGCCGTTCCTGGCGGCAGCGGCCGGAGTCGTGTTCCTGGTGTCTGCCGATTTCGCGTCCTATGCCACGGTCGACTCGTCCGAGCTCTACCGTTCGACTCTCCTGAACACGCTGTGGTTGGCCGCGTACGTGTGTTTCGGAGTGATCGCCTTGCACATTCCGGAGCGGGCGGTGTCGCGGGTCGACCGGTCCAGCCCGTTCAGATTCGGGCGTGTGAGATTTCTCGGACTCGCGGTCGCGGTCGCCGTGACACCCCTAGCGATGGCAATTCAGTTGGCCCGCGGGGTCCCCGTCCAGCAGTGGGGGTGGGTGATCGTGCTGTCGTCGGCGATGATCATCGCGCTCGTCGGGTGCCGTATCGCATACTTCCTCGAGACGCTGCGGCGGCAGGCCGCAGTGCTCGAGGACGTGGCTCGGACGGATGCGGTGACCGGGCTGGCCAGTCGCCGCCTGCTCCGAGAGCGGTTGGACACGATGCTCGCCGGACGCGGCGAGTCGGACGTATTCACGCTCGTGGTGGACATCGACCGCTTCGCGCAGATCAACGAGACCTTCGGGTACAGCGTAGGAGACAGTGTCCTGCGCGAGATCGGTCATCGCCTGGTCGCATCGGTGCGATCCGACGACCTCGTCGGACGGCTCGGTGGGGATCAGTTCGTCGTCGCCATGCGCAGGCGTCCCGGCCAGATCGACGTATCGGACACTGCCGAGCAACTCCAGTTCGCAGTCAGTAGAACGATGTTCGTGCACGACATCAACGTGGCACTCGACGCGACGGTCGGAATCGCAGCCATAGAAGTCTGCCCGGCGGCCTCGGGTTCGGGTTCGGCGACCGTGTCGATAGACGGCGAATCGATGCTGCAGCGGGCGCACGTGGCCCTGACTGCCGCGAAGGCGGGCCACACTCGTATCGGTCGCTACGAACCCGACATGGATCGCGACCGACACGATCACATGCGGTTGCTGGGCGAACTCGACAAGGCCATCGGTGACCACCAGCTTCGAGTGTTCTTTCAGCCTTGCCTGGATCTGGAATCCGGCAGTGTCGATCGCGTCGAGGCGTTACTGCGGTGGCAGCACCCACGTGAGGGTCTGATCGGACCGTCGATGTTCCTGCCCGACGCCGAGCGCACCGGTATGTTGCCCGCCATCACCGCCCTCGTGCTCGACGAGGCCTTGGCTCAGTGCAGCGAGCTGCGTCGACGTGGAGTCAATTTGTCTGTCTCGGTGAATCTTTCGGTGAGAAACCTACTGGACGAGACGCTCACCGAACAGGTCGCGGCCGCGCTGGCGAAACATTCGGTTCCCGCGCATGCCCTGGAGTTCGAGGTCACCGAGACAACGGCGATGACCGATCCGGTGCGCTCGGTGAACGCGTTGACGTCCCTTCGTGGCCTCGGCGTCACCATCGCGATCGACGACTACGGCACCGGCTACAGCTCGTTGGCCTATCTGCAGACTCTGCCGGTGCAGACTCTCAAGATCGACCGCTCGTTCGTGTCGAAGATGAACACCGAAGAGACCGACGCATCGATCGTGCGCTCGACCATCGACCTGGCTCGAAGTCTCGGGGTGCGGGTCATGGCCGAGGGAGTCGAGGACGCGGGCACGTTGGACGCGCTCCGAGAATTGGGCTGCGACGGTGCTCAGGGCTACTTCCTCGGCAGGCCGATGCCGGCCGAGTTCCTGGCCGAAGCTGTGGCGAAACTGGATTCGCAGATGCCGACGAGACTCGAATGGGAGCTCGCCCGCGAACGCATCTGAGCGGACGCGTGCGCTCTTCAGGACACGGCAGGCACGTCCAGTACGACCTCGAATTCGAGCAGGGATGCTCCGGACGAGACCGGCTTCGCAGAACTGGCTCCGGCGTGAGCCTCCCGAGACGGTCCCGCCGACCATGCCTGGAACGACTCCTCGTCCTCCCATTGGGTGACGACGAAGTAGCGCGACTCGCCCTTGACCGGCCGCAGCAGTTGGAACCCGAGGAAACCCGGGGAGCCGTCGACCGACCCGGCGCGCGCGGCGAAGCGCTTCTCGAGTTCGGGGCCCGCGCCCTCGGGTACGTCGATCGCATTGATCTTCACAATGGCCATGCCCGCGAGATTACTCCGCCGATATGCTCGGTGGTGATGCTCTACGACGAGGGTGGATCCGGCCGTTCGATTCTGCTGCTGCACGGGCTGATGGGCAGCGCCGCCACCTGGCGGCGGCAGGTTCCGTGGCTTCGAGAATTCGGGCATGTGCACTCCTACGATGCGCCGGGGCATCGTCGTCCTGCGCCGACCGAGCTCACGACCGAGTTCTTCGTGGCCGACCTGCTCGAGCATCTCGAGGCATTGGGTCCCAGTGTGTTGATCGGCCATTCGATGGGCGCACTGCACGGTTGGTGTGCCGCCGCCGAGCGCCCCGACCTGGTTTCCGCCATGGTGGTCGAGGACATCTCTCCGGATTTCAGGGGACGGACCGCCGATGATTGGGCAGCGATGATGCGGGCGTGGCCGCAACCCTTTCCCGACGCCGATGCGGTGCTGGCGTTCTTCGGAGATGTTGCGGGACAATACTTTCTGGATTCCTTCGTGCGAAGTGACGATGGCTGGCGCCTGCACGGTGAGGTGGACGTCTTCGAGGCGATCTCGCAGGAGTGGGGGACTCGACACTTCTGGGACGAGTGGGATGCCGTCGAGGCTCCGGTGTTGCTGATCGAAGGTGAACACACCATCACCCCGGCCGGTCAGATGCAGCGAATGCACTCGGGTAAGCCCGGATCGGCGTACGTGCGGATCGAGAAGGCGGCGCACCTGATTCACGACGAGGCGCCCGAGGGGTATCGCACGGCGGTGCAGGAGTTCCTGCGCGCACTAGGATGATCCGAATGCCGCTCGCGAAGCTCAACGGAATCGACCTCAACTACGACGTCACCGGCGACGGTCCGCTGGTGGTGTTGGTGATGGGTACCGGTAGCCCGGGACGCGTGTGGCGAACCCATCAGGTTCCGGTGCTGGTGAAGCAGGGGTACCGGGTGGTTACCTTCGACAATCGGGGTATCGCACCGTCTTCCGAGTGCGCGAGCGGAATGACGCTCGACGACCTGGTCGCCGACACCGCTGCCCTCATCGAACACCTCGGTGGCGGGCCTGCACGCGTCGTGGGCACCTCGATGGGAGCGCGCGTGACGCAGGAACTGGCCTTGGCCCGGCCGGATCTGGTGTCGCATGCAGTGATGATGGCCACCTTCGGTAAGACCACCACTTTTCGTGCGCAGATGTCGAAGGGTGAGAAGGATCTTCACGACGCCGGGGTCGAACTCCCCGCGTCGTATCGGGCGGCGATGACTGCGATGCAGAACTTTTCGCCGAAGACCCTCGCCGACGACTCGGCGATCGGTGATTGGCTGGCGATCCTCGAATACTCCGGTGGCAGAAAGACTGCGGGTATGCGTGCGCAGATCGGACTCGAAATGCGTTCAGGGACGGACCGATTGGCGGCGTACCGGGTGATCAGGGCGAAATCTCTGGTGATCGGATTCGCCGACGATCGCATGATTCCGGTGCAGCAGTGCCGCGACGTCGCCTCCGCGATACCCGGTGCGCAGTACGTCGAAATCGCCGACACCGGTCACTTCGGATACCTCGAACGCCCGGAAGCAGTCAATGCGGCGCTGGTCGAGTTTCTCGCTCAGTAACGAACTTTCGGCGGCGGTGTGCGAAGGAAGGCCGCGCAGCACACCGCTGTCACCGCCATCGCCGCTGCCATGGCCGAATAGGCGAATCGAAAGTCCGTCAGCCCGGCGACGATGGTGAGCAGCGCCAACCCCATCGCGCCACCGAACTGCTTGGACGTGTTCATCAATCCCGACGCGGCCCCGGCATCGGAGCGTGCGACGCCGCTGGTCACCGCAGTGGCCAGCGGGGTGTTGAGCAGCCCGCCGCCGATCCCGATCAGAATCGACGGCAGCCCGACGGCCGCGAGGTAGCCAGGCGAATTCGAGGCCGCCGCGAGGCCGAGCAGTCCGGCGGCGGTCAGGGTCGCGCCGGCAGCGGCAATCAGGTGCGAGGGGCATCTGCGCATCAGGGCGGGGGTGACTGCGACGCCGGTCACGACGAGAGCGGCAGTGAGCGGTAGAAAGCCCACTGCCGCCTGCAGGGGTGACTGCTGCAGGGGCTGTTGCATCTGATAGGTCAGGTACAACCAGATCGGTATCTGGAACACCGCACCGGTGAGCAGTGTCAGAAGGTTTCCCGCGACCACGGTGCGATCGGCGAACAGTCGCAACGGGATCAGTGGTGCGGTCGATCGACGCAGTCGGAGTACGAATCCGATCGATCCGGCCACGGCGAGAACAGCCGTCGACAGGGACAACGACTGCGAGCCGCCGGCTCCGAGTTGGGTGACCGCTACGGTGGACGCGCCGAGGGCCATTGCGCCGAAGGCCGCACCGATGATGTCGAGCCCGGGCCGATGCGCCTCGGTGTCGGCTCGCCGAACGTCGAGGTGTCGACGAGCCGATGTCAGCAGGACGACGCCGATGGGCAGATTGATCAGCAGAACCGCCCGCCACGAGACGTACTCGGTCAGAGCTCCTCCGGCGATGTTGCCTACTCCACCGCCGGCAACACTGATCGCCGTCCACACCGCGACAGCACGTGTCCGCATCGGCCCCTCGGGGTAGGTGAGAGTGAGCAACGTGAACGTGGCGGGGGAGACGATTGCTGCGGCCAGACCCTGAACGATGCGCGCGGACACCAACATCGAGCCGGTGGATGCGACGCCGCCGATGACGCTGGCGGCGACGAACAGGGAAACGCCGAAGAGGAAAACCTCGCGGATGCCCCGGGTGTCGGCCGCGCGGGCTCCGGCGAGCAGGGCCGCCGCGAACGCGACGGTATATCCGCTGGCAACCCACTGCACGTCGCGATCCTCGATGCTCAGCGCTCGGGCGATCTGCGGCAGAGCGATGTTGACAACCGAGGAGTCGAGCACCACCAGCAGCTGGGCCAGGCACGCAACGGCCAGAACACCCCACGAACGCTCCCGCGTCATACTCGACCCCCTCGGTTGATACAGCTGTATAACAGTCGGTTGATACAGTTGTATCAAACAGAGGAGAGTGGGCAGAAAATGGCCGGCGAAGATCGACGAGAGCAGATTCTGGCGGCCGCAGAGCGGGTTGCGACCGTCGATGGGCTCGAGGCGCTGACGATGCGGAGCACCGCCGCGGCAGCCGAGGTATCGCTGCGACTGGTCCAGTACTACTTCCACTCCAAGGCAGGGCTGCTCGACGCCGTTCTGACGCGCTTCTCCGAGCGCGGCTACGCGGACTCTCGATCCCGGATCGACGCGATCGCCGACATTTCGCCGGCCCGACGCCTGCAGATGTTCGCCCGTTCTGTGCTGCCGACAGACGACGAGGGCAGGCGCTTCCATCGGCTGGGAGTGTCGTTCGCATCCCTGGCGATACGAGAGCCGGACCTGGCGCAGGCCGCGTATGGCGCCAATCTTGCTGTGTTGGAGTCGGTTCTGACTCGCATGATCGGCGAGGCCGCAGCGGAGAGCGGTTCGGATCGAATCGACGCCGTCGCGGAGGCTCGACTACTCATGTCCGCATTGCACGGCTTGGGAACGATGACGATGGTCGGGCAGATCGACGAGATCGAGGCGGCCGATCTGGTGGACCGATTGCTGCTCGGCAGAGCATGGTTCGACGCAACCGTCCGCAGTTAGCCGTCCGAACCCTCACCCGCGAGGGCGAACAATCCCGATTCGGTTTGTTCGATCAAGCCGTCGGTGAGCAGTGAATCGAGAGCTCGGTCGCGTTGGGTCGGGTCGGTGGTCCAGACGATGTCCAGCTGAGCGCGCTCGACCGGTCCGGTGCTCTCGCGCAGCACCGACATGAGCTTGCCGCGCACCTGACGATCCGTCCCCGCGAACTTCTGGACCTTCTTGGCCGGGCCGGTGTGCGCGGGCCTGCCTGCCTCGATCCAGGCGCACTCCGGCAGTGGGCACAGCAGGCAGGCCGGATTCTTGGCTGTACAGATCAGTGCGCCCAGTTCCATCAACGCCGCCGAGTAGCGGGCGGCGCGGGGGACGCTCTCGGGGAGCAGCTGTTCCACATCGGCCAGATCCCGCGAGGTCGAGGGATTTCCGGGCTCGGCATTGCCGTGCATCGCACGCGCGACGACGCGTCGAACATTGGTGTCCACCACAGGAACTCGCTGACCGTAGGCGAAAGTCGCGACCGCCCTTGCGGTGTATGCGCCGATGCCCGGCAGACCCAACAGAGTCTCGACGTCGGTGGGCACCTCGTCGCCGTACTCTTCGGCGAGCACCCGGGAGCACTCGTGCAACCGCAGTGCTCGACGCGGATAGCCCAACTTGCCCCACGCGCGGAGCACTTCGGCCTGCGAGGACGCGGCCATCGCCGACGGCACCGGCCAACGCTGCACCCACTGCTCCCAGATGGGCGCGACCCGCACCACCGGCGTCTGCTGCAGCATGATCTCGCTCATCAGGATCTGCCACGCGCTGACGCCGGGCCGTCGCCACGGCAGGTCGCGTCCGTCGGTGTCGAACCACCCGAGCAGTGCGTCGGCATCGATCGGCAAGTGGTCGCCCTTCTCGTCGTGTCCGTGATCGGTCCCAACAGTAGTCAACCCGACTCGCCGGTAACTCGATCCACGTGCACAATGAAACCCATGCCTGCTTCGAATCCGATCGCTGCCTGGAAGTCACTCAAGGAAGGCAACCAACGGTTTGTCTCCGGAGAGGTCCTGCACCCGTCGCAGGGTATCGAGGATCGCGCCCGCCTCGAGAGCGCTCAGCATCCCGGTGCCATCCTCTTCGGCTGCGCGGACTCGCGTGTTGCTGCAGAGATCATCTTCGATCAGGGCCTCGGTGACATGTTCGTGGTGCGCACGGCAGGCCATGTCGTCGACTCTGCGGTTCTGGGCTCGATCGAGTACGGCGTCGCGGTGCTGAAGGCGCCGCTGATCGTGGTGCTCGGCCACGATCATTGCGGTGCAGTCAAGGCGACCGTCGACGCCCTCGAGAGTGGCGACGTACCCGGTGGCTACATCCGCGACGTCGTCGAACGCGTCACCCCGTCGGTGCTCTCAGCCCGCCGTGACGGCTACCATGCCGTCGACGAGTTCGAGGCCCGCCACGTCGAGGAAACCGGAAATCTGCTGATGCAGCGTTCCCGAATCGTCGCCGAGAAGGTCGAAGCCGGAGAGCTCGCGATCGTCGGGCTCACCTACCAACTGTCGAAGGGTCATGCGCAGTTGCGTGAGGTCATCGGCGACATCGGCGAAATACCAGCCTGAACCACTCCGATCCCATCTCGGTGAGTTCGCTGACGCGACACGCCGCGTGGGCTCAGGGATAGCGTGGCCTCGGCCGCATACGGTTGATTCGTGTTGGAACCGACCGGGCCTTTGCCTCCCGAAATCTACTGGCGACGCCGTGCGCTCGCCATCGGTGCGGCCGTTGTCGTCCTCGGATTGATCGTGTGGTTCATCGCCTCGCTCAGTGGCGGTTCCGACGACACCGAGGCCGCTCCTGCAGGTGTCGTTGCGGCTCCGGCGACGTCCTCGGCTCTGCCGTCACCCAGCTCCTCTGCCTCCGATGCCGATTCCGCCGGTGCAGGTGGCTCCGGTGGCGGTTCGGGTGGATCAGGTGGTTCCGGCGGCTCGGGTGGAGCTAACGACTCCGCTGCCGGTGATGGCGCAGCTGCGACCACCAGCGGCGCGCCGGCTCCGGTGATCGCCAATCAGTGCTCGGATCAGTCGCTCGCGATCAAGGTGACGCCGGAGCAGGCCACCTACCGGCTGGGCGAAGAGCCCGTGTTCACCGTGGTCATCACCAACATCGGCTCCACCGAATGTCAGCGCGACGTCGGTGCCGGGTTGCAGCAGGCGCTCGTCTACACCCTCGACAATCAGCGCATCTGGTCCAACATCGACTGCTTCCCCAACGCTGCTTCGGATCTGCGCACCTTCAAGCCCGGCGAACAGGCCGGCTTCACCGTCAAGTGGTCGGGTACCAACTCGGTTCCCGGCTGCGGCGAAGAGCGCATCCCGGTCGGCGTCGGTGCCTACCAGGCGATCGCCCAGCTCGGCGAGCTCAAGAGCGCGCCGGAGCCGTTCAACATCACCGGCTGAGTACGGTCGACTCTCATGACCACCTCGACAGCACTCGCCCGAGCGGCCTACAAGACGCTCGAACCCTTCCACGTCACCGCGTACTTCAATCCCGAACTGGGATCGGCGTACGAGGACACCGGCCTCGACGGGCACGCCTGGTACGTCGGAGCTCGGGCTGCTCCGATGGGTCCGTGCGCGCCGAGTGTCGTCGCTGCTGCGTTCTACAACTTCAATCCGGTACTGATCGAGCGTGCGTGGCCTGCCGCCGTGGCCGTCGGACTGGAGACGGTGTCCGATCGTCGGTGGGCCCTGCTCGACTCCGTTCTCGGCACGGCTCTCGGCTCCCTGGCGGACGACCCTGCGCTCACCGAGTTGGCGGGGCGTCTGGGCGATATCGGCGACACCGCCTCGTTCGCGGGCCGACCGCTCGCCGCCGCGTGGCACTCCGCCGCTCGACCCGAGGTACCGCATCTGGCCCTCTGGCACTCGATCACCGTCCTCCGCGAATGGCGCGGTGACGGCCACCTCGCCGCGCTGATCGACGCAGAACTCGATCCAACGGAAGCGGCCGTGTTCCACGAGGCCGACCGGCCGAACCCGCAGCCCGGCCGTCGGGCGCTCGGCAAGCGCATCACACAGCTCACCCGTGAATGGTCCGAGAGCGAATGGGGTTCTGCCGCGGAACGACTCGCTGCCCGTGGACTGCTCACCGTCTCCGCCGAGGGCGAGACGTTGACCGACGACGGCGTCGCGCTCGATCAGCACATCGAGGATCGCACCGACATCATGGCGTCGGCCGTGTGGAGAGACGTCCCCGATGCCGAGGAGTTGATCACGAGCGCACGACCGTACGTGAAGGCCGTGATCGACGCAGGCTTCCTGCCGGGGACGAAGAAGAAGGCGTCCTAGTCGTACGGCCCCGAGATCGAGGCCTCGGCCAGTCTGGAGAGGCCTTCGCGGATGTGACGGGCCCACAGTCCACCGATGCCGTCGACGGACTGCAGGTCGGCCGAGGTGGCCGCGAGTAGCCCCTGCAGGGTGCCGAACGCGCCGACGAGTCGGTGAATCTGGCTGAACTGCAACCGCGGAACTCGGGTGAGCACCCGGTACCCGCGGGGGCTCATCGGGGTGTCGAGGGCCTCGATGGTCGCGGGATATCCGAAGGCTCGGGCCAGCGTCGTCAGATCCAGCAGATCGACGTCGGTCAGCTTGTCCAGTGCGGCGAGTGCCTTCTCGACTCCGGTGGTGCTCGACGGTTCGTTCCCGGCGAGGTAGTCACGGACGATCAGTTGGCGATCGACGTCGTTGTCGCCCAACAACTCTTCGAGCTGGAGCGCGAGCTGCCTGCCGTCGGTGCCGAGTTCCAGGACGTTCTGTTCGATCTCAACCGACACTCGCCGCACCATCTCGAGGCGCTGCGCGACGGTCAGGGCATCGCGCAGGGTCACGAAGTCCTCGATCTCGACGACCGAGAGTTGACGGGTGTTGTCGTCGAGCCTGGCCTTGTAGCGCTCGAGGGTCGCGACGGCCTGATTGGCGCGCGAGAGGATGGTGGCCGAGCCCTCCACGACGTGCCTGACGCCGCCGATGTAGACGCTGACGATGCTCATCGACTGGCTCACCGAGACAACGGGATAACCGGTTTGCATGGCGGTTCGCTCGGCGGCGCGGTGCCGGGTGCCGGATTCGACGGTGGGGATCTTGTGGTCCGGTACGAGCTGCACATTGGCCCGGACGATTCGTTTGCCGTCGGTCGAAAGTACTACTGCGCCATCCATTTTCGACAGCTCGCGAAGTCTGGTCGGCGCGAACTCGACATCGAGCTCGAATCCGCCGTCGCAGATGGCCTCGACCTCGTCGTCGTATCCGAGGACGATCAGGCCGCCGGTGCGGCCGCGCAGAATTCGCTCGAGACCGTCGCGCAGGGCGGTTCCCGGTGCGAGCCGGGCGATGGTCTCGCGCAACGCTGGGGACGGCGTGGTGCCCTCCATGGCCAACCCCCTCGTGTCGTCTCGGCGTGCGGCGTGGTTGCTGCCCGTGCGGGCGATGCATGTCTGCGGATAAAGAGTACTGCGCAACTACATGCAGGCAGCCCGACAAAGAATACTGCCCGGTGTCATACGGGCCGCATACGCGTGTAGGTCAACGCCTCGCCGACGTTGGTGACGGTCTTGACCTTGATGCCGTCCGGTATGGGGCCTGCGTCCTCGGGGACGATGGCGTAGTTGAAGCCCAACCGCGCGGCCTCGGCGAGGCGGCGACCCAGTCCGGCGACGCGGCGCACCTCGCCTGCCAGCCCCACCTCGCCCAGAATCACCATGCCCGGGGGCAGCGGCTGATCGCGGACCGCCGACGCCACGGCCGCAGCCAGCGCGAGATCGGCGGACGGTTCGCTGGTGCGCATGCCGCCGACCGTCGCCGCATAGACCTCCGCCTTGGACACCTTGACCCCGCAGCGGCGTTCCAACACGGCCAGGATCATCGCCACGCGGGCGTGATCGAGCCCGCTGACCGCGCGCCGGGGCGACGGCATCGCGGTGTCCACGATCAGTGCTTGCAGCTCGGCCAACAGCGGCCGTTTGCCGTCCATCGTGACGGTGACGGCAGTGCCGGGCACGGCGTCGCCCCGATGATGCAGGAACAACCCGGACGGATCACTGATGCCGACGATCCCGGTTTCGCGCAGCTCGAAGCAGCCGACCTCGTCGGATGCGCCGAACCGATTCTTGACGCCGCGGATCATCCGCAGAGTCGAGTGCTTGTCGCCCTCGAAGTTGAGGACCACGTCGACGAGGTGCTCGAGCGAGCGCGGACCTGCCACCGCGCCCTCCTTCGTGACGTGCCCGACGAGCAACACCGCAACCCCGGTCGTCTTGGCC
This sequence comes from Rhodococcus sp. 06-470-2, assembly GCF_002258235.1. Taxonomy (NCBI): domain Bacteria; kingdom Bacillati; phylum Actinomycetota; class Actinomycetes; order Mycobacteriales; family Nocardiaceae; genus Rhodococcus; species Rhodococcus sp. 06-470-2. The sequence continues at coordinate 15,018 of NZ_NOYB01000029.1, forward strand.
AGCGTGGTCAGCGCGCTCGTGATGGCGCGAACCTGCGTGACACCGCCGATGACGCCGTCGACGTCCGCGGCGAGCATCGTCTGCACGGAATCGACGATCAGCAGGCTCGGCTCGACCTGCTCGACGTGGCCGAAGACGGTGGCGAGGTCGGACTCGGCGGCGAGGAAGACGCGCTCGTGTACCGCGCCGGTCCGATCGGCACGCAACCTCACCTGACCCGCCGACTCCTCGCCCGTGACGTAGAGCGCTCGACGATCGGGCGCCGATCGGGCCCACCGATGCACCACCTCCAGCAACAGTGTCGACTTGCCGACTCCGGGCTCGCCGGCGAGGAGCACGACCGAACCGGGGACGAGGCCGCCACCCAGAACACGATCGAACTCGTCGATTCCGGTGGTGTTGGCCTGCGAGGTGGCACTGCTGATGGTCGTCAGAGCTGCAGCGGGCGTAGTGGGAATCATGGCCCCACCGCCCGAACGAAGGGCCGATGCGCCTGCGCGTGTGGCGAGCGGAGCAGCGGTGGCCTGGACTTCGTCCATCGAGCCCCAGTCACCGCACTCGGGGCAGCGACCGACCCATTTGGAGACCGAGTGACGGCACGCGGAGCAGCGGTAGCTCGACTTCAGTTTGACCACGCCGCGAGCCTAACGATGGGCACCGACAGGGTCGGGGCGGCGGCTACTCGCCTTCGCTGTGCTCGGTCACCGCGGACTCGTCGCGCTCGAGCTCGTGGCCGGCATCGACGGGAACGTTGACGACCACCTCGCCCGCGTTGGCGAACTCGAACGTGACCGGCAGGGTCAGGCCCGGCCGAACGTTCTCGGAGATGTCTGCCATCTCGACCTTGATCAGCTGGATCGGCAGCAGCGGATCGTCGAGCTGAACGTCCGCGGGCGTACCTGCGCCGAGCGCGGTCAGCGGAGCGATCTCGGTGCTGCCCGATTCCGCCTCGTCGACGATGGTGACCTCGGCCTCGGGGGAGGAGATGCCGGTCAGCTCGTCGGCCACACCCGGGTTGGAGTTGATGGCCGTGAAACCGAGCTCGACGGTGCCGCCGGGCTCGATGCTGTACTCCTGCGAATCGGGGTACACCACGTGCACGTTGCGCAGCTGGATGTCGCCGACGTCGACGGAGTTGCCGTTGACCGCGGCGACCTGAGTGGCCGTCTGGGAGATCTGACCTGCGCCGCACGCGGTGAGGGCGAGCGCGCCACCGGCGAGAAGAGCGAGGGCAGCGGCCGTCCTGCGATGGCGGCCAAGCGGTGTCGCAGCGTCGATTGCAGTCACTTCGGTCGTCCTCCATGTGGTGCCGGGCCGGCTCGGTCCATCTCGTCCACTAGGGAGAGTAGTAGTTCTCGTCCACCGGCCGCTCGTGGGGTCTGCCGGTGGCCCGATGACGCCAGGTGAGGGTGCCTGCCGAGTGTGAGGACGGCGCAGTGGCGCACGTGAAAATGTGGCCCCGGATACACGTCGATCGGTCTGTGTCAACCCCTGATTCGGCACCACTATGCCCCTGACCTGCACCGTTGATATGAGCCGTGGTATTCTGGGTAAATCGAAAGGGGCACTTGTCACATGATTTTCAAGGTCGGAGACACCGTCGTTTACCCCCATCACGGAGCGGCGCTGATCGAAGCGATAGAGACACGCACCATCAAGGGTGAACCGAGAGAGTATCTGGTTCTCAAGGTCGCGCAAGGCGACCTCACCGTTCGAGTTCCCGCGGACAACGCAGAATACGTAGGCGTTCGCGACGTCGTCGGGCAAGAAGGTCTCGACAAAGTCTTCCAGGTGCTTCGCGCGCCGCACACCGAAGAGCCCACCAACTGGTCGCGCCGCTACAAGGCCAACTTGGAAAAGCTCGCGTCCGGTGACGTGAACAAGGTTGCCGAGGTCGTCCGTGATCTCTGGCGACGTGAGCAGGACCGCGGCCTGTCGGCAGGCGAGAAGCGGATGCTCGCCAAGGCGCGTCAGATCCTGGTCGGCGAGCTCGCACTCGCCGAGGGAACGGATCAGGCCAAGGCCGACACCATGCTCGACGAAGTTCTCGCTACAGCTTCCTAGGGTGAACGGTACTTCCGGCGACGTGGTCGCCCTGGTACCCGCAGCAGGCAAAGGCCTTCGGCTCGGACACGACGAGCCGAAGGCATTCGTCTGTCTGGGCACCGATTCTCTCCTGACACGGTCCGTGGACGGTCTTCGGGCCTCGGGGGCCGTCGATCGTATCGTCGTCATCGTGCCGGCCGAGCTGCTCGACGCGGCCCGTCGTCATGTCGGCGACGACGTCGTCGTCGTGGCCGGAGGGCTCGAGCGCACCGATTCGGTGCGCGCCGGTCTGGCCGCTGTCGGCGATGCAGCCGTCGTACTGGTCCACGACGCAGCCCGTGCCCTCACCCCACCGACGCTGATCGCCCGCGTCGTGGCCGAGGTACGAGCCGGACGCTCCGCCGTCATCCCCGTCCTCCCGGTCGTCGACACCATCAAGGAAGTCGACATCATGGGCGCGGTGGTCGGTACCCCGGACCGCGCGAGTCTGCGCTCGGTGCAGACTCCGCAGGGATTCGACGCCGACGTCCTGCGCCGGGCGTACGACGCCGCATCCGACATCTCCACCGACGACGCGGGCCTCGTCGAGCGCATCGGCGAGACGGTGCACTCCATCGTCGGCGACGCACTCGCGTTCAAGATCACCACTCCACACGACCTACTACTGGCACAGGCCCTGCTGTGAGAGGCGCGCTATGAGAGTCGGCATCGGAACCGACGTCCATCCCATCGCTCCCGGTCGGCCCTGTTGGCTGGCGGGTTTGCTGTTCACCGATGCGGACGGACTCGACGGGCATTCCGACGGCGACGTGGCCTCGCACGCCCTGTGCGACGCATTGCTGTCCGCGGCGGGACTGGGCGATCTCGGATCGGTGTTCGGGACCGGGCGTCCGGAATGGGACGGGGTCAGTGGAGCCGCCATGTTGACCGAGGTCAAGCGGCTGCTCGACGAGGACGGTTTCGCGATCGGCAACGCCGCGGTGCAGATCATCGGCAATCGGCCCAAGATCGGACCGCGCCGTGTCGAGGCTCAGGAAGTTCTTTCGCGGGTGCTCGGTGCGCCGGTATCGGTGTCTGCGACCACCACCGACGGGCTGGGGTTGACCGGTCGTGGTGAAGGAATCGCGGCCATCGCGACCGCACTTGTCATGACGAGGTAAAACCACCGGTAGCATTGCTGGTCGTGACCCTTCGCCTGCATGACACCGAGACGAGGGCCCTGCGGGAATTCACCCCCTTGGTCCCTGGCCATGTATCGGTGTACCTGTGTGGGGCGACGGTGCAGGGCGAACCGCATATCGGCCACGTGCGCAGCGGCGTCGCCTTCGACGTACTGCGCCGCTGGTTGCTGGCGCACGATTACGACGTGGCGTTCGTACGCAACGTCACCGACATCGACGACAAGATCCTCAACAAGGCACGCGACGCAGGCCGTCCGTGGTGGGAGTGGGCCGCGACCTACGAGCGGTCCTTCACCTGGGCGTACGACCGGCTCGGGGTGCTGCCGCCGTCGGCGGAGCCGCGCGCGACCGGGCACATCACCCAGATGGTGCAGATGATCGAGCGCCTGATCGAACGCGGCCACGCCTACGCCGATTCGTGCGGTGACGTCTACTTCGACGTGCAGAGCTTCCCGAGCTACGGCGCACTGTCCGGGCACAAGCTCGACGACGTGCACCAGGGCGAGAGCGTCGCCGAGGGCAAGCGTGATCCCCGCGACTTCACGCTGTGGAAGGGCGCGAAGCCCGGCGAGCCGTCGTGGCCGACGCCGTGGGGTCCCGGCCGCCCGGGCTGGCATCTCGAATGCTCGGCGATGGCAGAGAACTACCTCGGCTCGGAGTTCGACATCCATTGCGGCGGCCTCGATCTGGTGTTCCCGCACCACGAGAACGAGCGGGCGCAGTCCATGGCGGCCGGTGACGGCTTCTCGCAGTACTGGCTGCACAACGGGTGGGTGACGATGGGCGGGGAGAAGATGTCGAAGTCTCTCGGCAACGTTCTCTCGGTACCGAACGTACTCGAGAGGGTTCGGCCGCAAGAGCTTCGGTTCTACCTCGGTGGTGCGCACTATCGGTCGATGCTCGAGTACTCCGACACCGCTCTCGAGACCGCCGCCGTGACGTACCGGGGTATCGAAGGGTTCGTCCGTCGAGCCGTCGAACGTGCCGGTGAGGTACCGATGGGCAAGTGGACCGCCGGGTTCGCCGAGGCCCTCGACGACGACCTCGGAGTTCCCAAGGCGTTGGCTGAGATTCACGCCACCGTCACACTCGGCAACACAGCACTCGAGTCCGGCGATCTACCGGCTGCGGCGGAGTACGCGGGCAGCGTGCGAGCGATGCTCGACATCCTCGGTGTCGATCCGCTCGATCCGCATTGGAGCCGCGACAGCGGTTCCGACTCGGCCGCCCTCGGCGCTCTCGGCGTGTTGGTCGAGGCCGAGCTGGAGCGTCGAGCATCGGCGAAGGCGGCCAAGGACTGGGCCACTGCCGACGACATACGGACACGACTGGCGAAGGCCGGAGTCGACGTGACAGATACACCCAACGGGCCCGAATGGTCGCTGGGTACGAGCAAGACCGACGAAGCAGGTTTGTGATGGCAGGCAATTCGAGTAGGCGCGGCGCGATCCGCAAGGACGGCACCAAGAAGGGGCAGGTCGCCGGTTCCGGCGGCAAGCGTCGTAAGGGCCTCGAGGGTCGTGGGGCGACGCCTCCCGCCTCCGAGCGCACCAAGCATCCCGCCGCGCGTCGGGCCAAGCTCGCCGAGAAGTCCGCGCAGAATCGTGGCGGCAGCACCGGTGGCCGCGCGGGTGGCAGGCCGGCCGGACGCAAGGCCGAAGACGGTCCCGAGGTGGTATTGGGCCGCAACCCGGTCGTCGAGTGCCTGCGGGCAGGCGTGCCCGCCACCGCACTGTGGGTTGCCGTCGGTACCGACAGCGACGATCGCCTCAAGGAAGCCGTGCAGCGCGCAGGCGATGCGCGGATCTCCATCCTCGAAGTTCCTCGCTCTGATCTGGACAAGCTCAGCGCCAACGGATTGCACCAGGGCCTGGCCCTGCAGGTGCCGCCGTACCGCTACGCGCACCCCGACGATCTGATCTCGAACGCGCGCACGCACCAGGAGCCGGCTCTGCTCGTGGCTCTCGACAACATCACCGACCCGCGCAACCTCGGTGCCGTCGTGCGTTCGGTGGCCGCTTTCGGCGGTCACGGCGTGGTGATTCCGCAGCGGCGCAGCGCGAGCGTGTCGGCAGTGGCATGGCGAACCAGTGCCGGTGCCGCAGCTCGCCTGCCCATCGCGCGAGCAGTGAATCTGACTCGCACACTGAAGGATTGGCAGTCCAAGGGCGTCACCGTCGTCGGTCTCGACGCGGGCGGCGACACCGAACTCGACACCTTCGACGGTAAGGGGCCGGTCGTCATCGTCGTCGGTTCCGAGGGCAAGGGCCTGTCGCGTCTTGTCAGCGAGACCTGCGATCACATTCTGTCGATCCCGATGGCGGGGCCGGTGGAATCGCTCAACGCGTCCGTCGCCGCAGGCGTCGTGCTGGCCGACATAGCTCGGCAACGCCGCGGGTAGACCTAGGTTCTGATGCGGGCGGCGGTGTCGTGCATCGCCGGGATCACGGTCTGGACCATGTCGGTGTCGGTGTAATTCCTCGCGTGCAGTGACGTGTTCAGCGCGGCCACGACGGTGCCGTTGCTGTTCCGCAAAGGCACTGCAGCAGCACGCATTCCGACATCCAGTTCGTCGACCACCTCGGACCACCCGGCTGCGCGCACTCGGTCGATCTCGGCACGTAGTGCGTCTCGATCGACGAGCGTGCGCGGGGTGAGGGCTTCGATGGGCGCGTCGGCGAAGTAACGCTCCAGCTCGCTCTCGGGCAGCGCTGCGAGCAGCACTCGACCCGAAGACGTTGCGTGCGCGGGGAATCGAGTGCCCAATGTGATGACGACCCGCAGCATGCGCGACGACGGAACGCGCGCGACGTAGACGATGTCGAATCCGTCGAGGATCGCCACCGAAGTCGTTTCGCCCAATTGACGTGCGAGCGTTTCGATGTGGGGTTCGGCCAAACGCGGCAGGTCCATTCCGGACAGGAACGTGAAGCCCAGGTTCATCACTCGTGGGGTGAGGGTGAACCGACGGCCGTCCTGGCGGACGAATCCCAGTTCGGCCAGCGTCAGCAGCAGTCGGCGGGCCGTAGCTCGTGTGACTCCGACGGCCCCGGCGACCTCGGTCAGAGTGCGGGCGGGATGTGCGTCGTCGAAGCACTGCAGCACGCTCAGGCCTCGTTCGAGTGACTGCACGAACCAGGCGGGGCGCTGGTCGTCGGGGGCGATCTCGGCCGTCATGGTTCGAGTCTGCCTCATCGCCCTGATCACGCTGCATCACACCGCTCCGTGCTTGTGGTCTTGACCACAAGAGCTGCCTCTGGTTACAGTTGTGCGAATAACAAACAACTGTGCGCGATGCGCACAAAATCGAAGGGCCGACAAGTGAACGTTGACGTCGCAGTCGCGGACGGATCCAGAGCACGGAAAGCTGCCATCGGCAGCTTCGTCGGTGCCGTGGTCGAGTGGTACGACTTCCTGCTGTACGGCATCATCGCCGCGCTGGTGTTCAACTCCCAGTTCTTTCCGAGCGTCTCGCCCGCAGTGGGTGTGATGGCCGCGTTCGCGACCTTCGGTGTCGGCTTCCTCTTCCGGCCCCTCGGCGGAATCTTCTTCGGCCACTTCGGTGACCGCCTCGGACGCAAGCGGATGCTGATCTGGACCATGTTGCTGATGGGCGTCGCAACGGCCCTGATCGGTCTGGTTCCCAACTTCGAGTCGATCGGCTGGTTCGCACCGCTGCTGCTGGTGCTGCTGCGCGCGATCCAGGGCTTCGCCGTCGGCGGTGAATGGGGCGGAGCATCGCTGATGGCCGTCGAGAGTGCGCCGGCGAAGAAGAAGGCGTTCTACAGCAGTGGCGTCCAGGTCGGCTACTCCGTCGGCCTCATCCTCGCCACCGGCGCGGTCACCATCATGAGCAACCTGCTCAGCGATGACGCATTCACCAGCTGGGGCTGGCGCGTACCGTTCCTGGCCAGCGCGGTGCTCGTACTGTTCGGCCTGTGGATCCGATCCGGTGTCGAGGAATCGCCCGTGTTCGAGCAGGCAGTCGAGGAGAGCGGTGAGAAGAAGAAGCTGCCGGTCATCCAGGCGATCACCGAGCACCCCGGTTCGTTCCTCAAGATCATCGCGCTGCGCATGGCCGAGCTGTTCACCATGTACATCGTCACCACCTTCGCGCTCAGCTACACCGTCAACGAACTGGGCTACGAGCGCCAGTTCATGCTCAACGTCGCGCTGCTGGTCGGTGCCATCGGCATCCTGAGCATCCCGGCCTACGCGGCGGTCGCCGACCGCTTCGGCCGCAAGCCGATCTTCGTCACCGGTGCCGTCGTGGGCGCACTGGCTGCCGTGCCGTTCTTCCTCTCCTTGCAAGCGGCCTCGGTGGTCGCCATCGTGATCCTCGCCGTCATCCTGGTCAACGTCTCGCACGACATGGTGGTCTCGGTGCAGCAGCCCCTGTTCACCGAGATGTTCGGCCCGGAACTGCGCTACAGCGGTGCCGGTGTGGGATATCAGGTCGCCAGCGCGATCGCCGGTGGCTTCACCCCGTTCATCGCGGCCGCTCTGGTGAGCTGGAACGACGGCTCCTGGCACTACGTCGCGGCGTACCTGGCCCTGGGATGCATCATCTCGGCCGTGGTCGCAGCGCTGATGAAGAACATGGGTTCCTCCGACGTCACGTCCGTCTCCGTACAGGCTCCTGCAGCAGAAGGTGTTGTTGCAGAGCGTGTCTCGAAGTCGGTATGAGCTCGCTGACCCTGGTCGGTTCGCACGCGTCCACCGCGATGTCACCCGCGCTGTGGACGCGTGCGTTCGAGATCGCCGAGGTCTCGTCCAGTTACGACGCCTGGGAGGTCGTCGACGCCGCCGGCCTACCCGACGTCGAGAAGGCTCTCCGGGGCGGCCGCACCGATGCTGCGAACGTGACGATGCCTTGGAAGCACTGGGCCGCAACGGTTGCCGACGAGGCCGATCCGGATGTGACGGTCTCGGGGGTGGCGAATCTGCTGTTCCTGCGTTCGGGTGCGCTGTTCGCCATGAACACCGACATCGCGGCGGTCCGAGCCGCGACCGCGGGACGTACCTTCGGATCGGTACTTCTGCTCGGAGCCGGTGGTGCCGCGCATGCTGCGGCATTCGCCTTGCACGCCCGCATCGACAGGCTGGTGGTCTCGGATGTCGACCGTCGTGCAGCGGCGGCTCTCGTCGCCGAACTCGACGGGTACGACGGTTCCGTCGCGGTCGTCGACTGGTCGGATCGAGCAGTGGATCTGGGCTCCTACGACCTGGTGATCAATGCGACGCCCATCGGACGAGACGGCTCGGAGGATCAGCTCGCCTGGGGCGCAGGTGAACTGGCACCGACGGCAACGGTGTACGACTTCGTCTACGCCGACATGCGCAACGCCGCCGAGTCCTACGCCGCCGATCGAGACATCGAGCTGATCGACGGATGGACGCACCTGTTCCACCAGGCCGATGCCATGGTTCGGCCGCTCGGACTGCCCGACCGGATGTCCGATGCATTGCGACGCAGCATTCGTGAAATCTGTCCCGCCGCTGCCGGAATCAACCGATAGCGCGGAAGCGCACCAGAGTGCCGGGGGTCAACTGCGCGGCCACGGACACGTCGGCTGCGGTGACGACGGCGATCACCGGATATCCGCCTGTGACGGGATGGTCGGCGAGAAACAGCACGGGCTTCCCTGACGGGGGAACCTGCAGAGACCCGAGAACCATTCCCTCACTGGATAATTCACCGTCGATTGCGCGGGCCAGGGGCTCGGATCCGTCGAGCCTGATCCCGACGCGATCGGTGTCCGGTGTGACCGTCCACGGCTGCTGCACCAGCGTCTTCGAGGCGTGCTCGGTGAACCAGCCGTTACGCGGCCCGAACTTCACGTGCAAGGTCTCGTGGAGCGTGGGCGGCGGCACGAAATCTGCAGCAGGCCATTCGGCGCTGCCGTTACCGACGTTCAGAACATCGCCAGGAGAGAGAAGGGCCGGGCCGATGCCGGACATCGTGTCCGTCGACCGACTGCCGAGGACGGTAGGAACGTCGATCCCACCCCGCACGGCAACGTAGCTGCGCAGACCCCATGTGGGCGCGGACAATTCCAGTGTCTGTCCGGCTCTGAGGGTGATGGTCGAGAACAGTCCCTGCTCTGTGCCGTCCACGCGGCAGATCACGTGCGCCCCGGTGACGGCCACGAGAGCGTCGAACTCGGCGCGGACCTTCAGGCCACCGAAGGTCGCTTCCAGTGTGGCGGCGTCGGAGTCGTTGCCCACCAATCGGTTCGCGGCATCGTGCGAGAGTCGGTCTGCGGCACCCGAGCGACCGACGCCGATCGACGCGAATCCGGGTCGTCCGCGATCCTGGACGGTGCACAGTGGTCCCGTCTGCAGAACGGTCAGGGCTCTCATGCCTGCTCGAATCGGACGATGGTGCCGGGCCGCAGCAGCGCGGGTGGATCGCGGTCGAGATCCCACAACCGAGCGTCGGTGCGTCCGATCAGTTGCCACCCGCCGGGGGAGGAGCGCGGATAGATGCCCGAGAACTCACCCGCCAGGCCCACCGAACCGGCCGGAACGCTGGTGCGCGGCGACGTGCGCCGCGGAACATGCAGTCGTGCATCGGTGCCGACGAGGTAGCCGAAGCCGGGTGCGAAACCGCCGAACGCAACGGTCCACGTCTGATCGACATGGGCGGCAACGACGTCGGCGGTGGGCAGGCCGGTCAGTCGGGCAACCTCGTCGAGATCCTCGCCGTCGTAGACCACCGAGATCGTCACGGTGTCGGACCGGTCGTCGGTGGTTGTGACTGCGGGTTCGGTGGCCGCGATCCAGTCCAGAACCGGCTGCTTCGGCCCGTCGAACATCACCAGGACCGTGCGTGCGGCTGGTACCAGATCCACGACCGCCGCGGGTGGGCCGGCCGTCAGAGAGCGGTAGTACGCCATCGTCTCGTCCAGCCCGTCGAATTCGACCAGCAGTGCGTCCTCACCGGCCGGGTGAACCCTCATCGGACGAATGCAGAGATGTCGATACCGTTGGCGCGCAACAGGTTCGATACGGCCGCGGCCATCGCGACCGCGCCGGGGGAGTCGCCGTGCAGACAGATCGACTCCGCCCCGACATCGATGCGCGTGCCGTCGACAGCCAGGGTCGTGCCGTCGGTGATCATGGTCAACACGCGCTGGGCGACGGCGTCGGGATCGGACAGTACGGCACCGGGTTCCGAGCGGGACACCAGCGTTCCCTGCGGGGTGTACGCGCGGTCGGCGAAAGCCTCTGCGACAGTGCGCAGTCCGGCTCGTTCGGCTTCCTCGAGGAACACCGAGCCGGGCAGGCCGAGCACCGGCAGCGTGGGGTCGTAGGCGAGAACGGCGTCGACCACGGCCTTGGCCTGGCCGCGGTGGCGCACGATCGCGTTGTACAGCGCGCCGTGCGGTTTGACGTAGGCGACGGCCGATCCGGCAACCTGAGCAAGTGCGTCGAGGGCACCCATCTGATAGATCACGTCGGCGGTCAGGTCGGCGGGGGAGACGTCGAGAAAGCGCCTGCCGAACCCGGCGAGGTCGTGGTAGCCCACCTGCGCTCCGATTCGTACCGCCGCTGTCGCGGCCGAGCGGCACGTCCGCAGCAGAGTGGTGGGATCGCCGGCATGGAAGCCGCACGCAACGTTGGCACTCGAGACCAGGGCGAGCATCGCGTCGTCGTCGCCTAGAGTCCACGCACCGTAGCTCTCGCCGAGATCGGCGTTGAGGTCGATGGACACCCTCGACATCCTAGGCGGCGACCAGTCGTCCGGAATTGGCCTTGCGGGTTCCGCCGATCGCGCGGCACACGAGGTAGATCACGAAGGAGATGGTGGTGACGAACGTCGAGACCGGCAGGCCGGGAGCAAGGGAGAGCAGGATGCCGCCGACGGCGGCGATCTCGGCGAAGACGATCGACAGCAGCGTCGCCTTCAGCGGGCTTGCCGTCACCCGTGCGGCGGCCGCGGCCGGGGTGATGAGCAGCGAGAGCACCAGCAGCGCGCCGACGATCTGCACACCGAGCGCACAGGCGACACCGACGAGCACGGCGAACACCACCGAGAGTGCGCGGACGGGGACGCCGCGGGCCAGCGCCACCTCGGGGTCGGTGCTGGCGAACAGCAGCGGACGGTAGACCACGGTGAGGACGATCAACACCAGGACTGCGCACACCAGCAGGAGCTGAATACCGCTCTGTCCGACGCCGACGATCTGTCCGATGAGCAGCGAGAAGCTGGTGCCGGTTCGGCCCGGGTAGAGCCAGATGAACAGCACCGACAGGCCGAGACCGAAGGACATGATCACGCCGATGACCGAGTCGCGGTCGCGGGCCTTGCTGCCGAGCAGGGCGAACATGACCGCCGCGACCACGGACCCGACGATGGCTCCGAGGCCGACGGTGATGCCCACGAGCAGTGCCGCGGAGGCACCGGTGAGCGAGAGCTCACTCGATCCGTGCACCGCGAACGCCCACTGGCGGCTGACGATCAGCGGACCGAGTGCACCTGCGAGCAATCCGAGGATCGCGGCGGCGAGCAGTGCCTGCTGGACGAAGTCGTAGGTCAGCAGATTTGCGGTGGTGTCGAAGTCGAGCATCTTCGAGAATGCGTCGAGAACCTTCTCGTTCATGCCTTGTCTTCTCTGTCGTGCGGCACGGGCGGATGGTGGGCTCCTGCCGAGCCGAGCGCGTCGATCGAGTCGCCGGTGCCGACGACGATGAGCCGGCCGCGAACTTTCAGTACCTCGACCTCGGTGCCGTACAGCTCGGAGAGCACCTCGGTTGTCATGACTTCCTCCGGCGTTCCGATACGGAACCGGCCGTCGACGATGTAGACGATGCGATCGACGAGCGGCAGGATCGGGTTGATCTCGTGGGTCACGAACAGCACTGCGGTGTCGTGCTCCCGTCGTCGACGATCGATGAGGCTCGAGACCAGAGATTGGTTGGCGAGGTCGAGGCTGAGCAGGGGTTCGTCGCACAGCAGGACCGACGGATCGCCGACGAGTGCCTGGGCGATACGCAGCCGCTGCTGTTCACCGCCGGACATCGAGCCGACCGGCGCTCCGGCGAAGGAGTTGGCGTCGACCTGATCGATCGCGCGCTGCACCGTCTCCTTGCGCTGCCGCATGCCGCGCAGGCCCATGCCCCACCGATGACCGTCCCAGCCGAGCCCGACGAGATCGCGTCCGCGCAGGGGGAGATCGTCGTCGATGTTTCGTTGCTGGGGCACGTAGCCGACGCCCGACTGGCCGCGACGGACGGGATTGCCGTCGATCGCGGCCGTGCCGGATGTGAGGTGATTCTGACCGAGCAGCACCTTCAGCAGAGACGTCTTGCCCGATCCGTTGGGGCCCAGAACGGCGACGAACTCGCCCTTCTCGACCGTCAGGTCCAGGTTCTGCCACAGCGTGCGCTCGCCGAACGCCAGTCCGGCATCGCGCAGTTCTACAGCAGGCATGTACTACAGCTTTCCATCAGCCGGTCCGAGATCAGGAGTCGGATCGGCTCAAGGGGCCGTTGCGAGGGCGGCCTGCAGATCCGTCGCTGCCTTGGTCTGCCACTCGATGTACGACATCCCGGCGGGCAGAGTCTCGGTGACCTCGACGACGGGGATGCCCGCGGCCTCGCTCGTGGAGCGAATATCCTGCGTCACAGCATCTTCGGTCTGGATGTTGTAGATCAGAGCGCGGACGGACTTCGAGGTGAACAGATCACGCGTCGCGGCGATCGAAGCGGGCGACGGGTCGTTGCCCTCCTCGATGGAGTCCTTGAAGTCCTCGGGAGTGCGATCGTCGAGTTCGGATTCCTCGATCAGGTAGTGCGCGATCGGCTCGGTCTGCGCCACCGGTGCGCCCGGGTGATCGGCGGCGATCTTCGCCGTCACGTCGGTGATGCCGTGTACCTGCTCGTGGAACGTTTCGGCGTTGGCGGTGTACTGGGCAGCGTTGTCGGGGTCGAGCTGACCGAGCTTGTCGGCGATCTCCTCGGCGGTGTGCGCTGCGACCTCGGCGTTGTACCAAACGTGTTCGTTGACCTCGCCGTGCGAATGGCCGTGATCGTCCGCTGCCTCTGCCTCTGCCTCTGCCTCTGCCTCTGCCTCTGCTTCGGCCGTCGCGTCGCCGGAGGTGGGCTCGGACTCGTGATCGTGGCTCTCGTCGAGCAGGGTGTACGCATCGACCGACGGCACGTCCTTGCCCTCGGATCCGAGGATGTCCTCGATGAACTGGTCGTAGCCGCCGCCGTTGTAGACCACGAGCGACGCCTCGGCGACGGCAGCGGCGTCGGCCGGGCTGGCCTCGTAGGAGTGCGGATCGGCTGAGGGATCGGAGATGAGCGAGGTCACTGTGGCCAGGTTGCCCGCCACTGCCTCCGCGACGCTTCCCCAGACGTTCGTCGACGCGACGATCGTGATCGGTCCGTCGACGGGGGTGGCCGGGGCAGACTCGGTGCTCGCGGAGTCGGTTGAGCTGCATGCGCTGAGCGTGAGGGCTGCGGCGCAGGTCAGGCCGAGTGCGGCCGTGAGTTTGGTCCGGGACGCGCGACGGATGGACGACATCGATGTACTCCTGAAGGGCAAGGCATGACGCTAATGGAAACCGTTACCGTTGTACTCTAGCGTTCGATTGGCCTTTGTTCGAATCGGACGAAGGCGACCTCGAGTTTCTCTGCGATGCGTTGTGGGACTAACGTCCCGGTTATGGCCAGGTCGAGCGAACCACGACGTCAAGCGACGTTGGCGTCGATCGCAGCCGAGCTGAAGGTATCGCGCACCACCGTCTCGAACGCCTACAACCGACCCGATCAGCTCTCCCCCGAACTTCGCGAACGCGTCCTCCAGGCCGCCAAGCGCCGCGGCTACGCGGGCCCCGACCCGGTCGCGCGATCACTGCGCACCCGCAAGGCCGGCGCCATCGGACTGCTCCTCACCGAGGCGCTGAGCTACTCCTTCCGCGACCCCGCCGCGATGAGCTTCCTCGCCGGACTCGCCGAATCCTGCGAGGCCGCCGGACAGGGACTACTGCTCATCCCCGCCGGTGCCGAACGCGACGACGTGCAGGCCGCCGCCGTCGTGCAACAGGCCGGAGTCGACGGGTTCGTCGTCTACTCCGTCGCCGACGACGACCCGTACCTCGCTGCGGTTCGCGAACGTCATCTGCCGATCGTCGTCTGCGACCAACCCCGCAACATCCCCGAAGCCGCCCTCGTCGCCATCGACGACCGCGGCGCAATGAAAATGCTTGCCGCACATCTGATCTCACAGGGGCACGAGCACCTCGCCGTCCTGTGCATGCGGCTCGGACGCGACCGTCGCGACGGCGTCGTACCCCCGGGACGGTTGGCGGACAGTCACTTCCACGTCCAGCGTGAACGCATCGCCGGAGTCCAAGCCGCCATGATCGACGCCGGACTCGACCCGGACATCCTCACCGTCGTCGAACGCTTCGACCACACCGTGCGCTCCGGCCACTCCGCCGCCGCCCAAGCCCTCCAGGCAAACCGCGAGACCACCGCGCTGCTCTGCACCACCGATGTCATCGCCCTCGGCGCACTCAACTTCGCCAGAGTCTCCGGAATCGATGTGCCGAGCCAACTCTCGGTCACCGGATTCGACGGCATCTCCGACGCCATCCGCGAGAACCTCACCACCGTGCGCCAGGACGCCGAGGAAAAAGGCCGTCGAGCGGGCAAACTGGTGCTCTCGTCCTCGCACTCGGGCATCGTCGCCGCCGAAACCCTGCCGACCGAACTCTTCCGCGGCCGAACCGCTGGACCGCCGCCGGAACAACCGCCCGCAATCGCCTGACCTTCGCCGCCGCCGCTCGCTCCGCTCGCCTTCGCGTCAATGGACCACTGCACGGCTCAGACGTATGCAATGTGCCATTCACGCAGCGGAGCCCGGGTGGGTGAATGGACCATTGCACGGCTCAGACGTATGCAATGGTCCATTGACGCGGAGCGGAGCGGTGCGGCGGGGCGGGGGTCAAGCAGGCTGGGCGCTGAGCAATCTCGCGCAGCGCAGCAGACCGAGGTGACTGTAGGCCTGCGGATGGTTGCCGAGGGATCGTTCGGCGATGGGGTCGTATTCCTCACTGAGCAGTCCGGTGGGGCCTGCGGCGCTGACGAGTTGGGTGAACAGGGCTTCGGCTTCGGCGCGCTGTCCCACCAGAAGGTATGCCTCCACCAGCCAGGCCGCGCACAGGTGGAAGCCGCCTTCGCCGCCGGGGAGTCCGTCGTCGTGGCGGTATCGGTAGACGGTCGAGCCGCTGCGCAGTTCGGCTTCGGTGGCGGTGACGGTGGCCGCGAAGCGCGGGTCGGCCGGGTCGATCAGTCCGGACAGCCCGATGAACAGGGTCGCGGCGTCGAGGTCGGTGCCGTCGTACGCGGCGGTGAAGGACTGCACCTCCTCGTTCCAGCCGTTGGCGAGTACTTCCTCTCGGATGGTCTCGCGCAGAGGGGCCCAGCCGGGTTCCGTCGTACGGCCGAATGTTTCGGCGAGTCGGATGGCGCGATCGACGGTGATCCAGCCCATCACCTTGGAGTAGACGTGGTGGCGGGGGTTGTCGCGGATCTCCCAGATACCGTGGTCGGGTTCGAACCAGCGACGTTCGACGGCTTCGACCATGGCGCGGACGAGTTCCCAGTCATCTTCGGAGAGAACGTGTTCCGATCCTGCGGCCTTGCGTGCATGGGCGAGGGCGGACACCAGTTCGACGATGGGGCCGAACACGTCGAGCTGAACCTGTTGGTTGGCAGCATTTCCCACCCGTACCGGACGCGAACCGGCGTAACCGGGCAGCTCGTCGATGACGGCCTCGGGTGGCAGGCCGAGGCCCCAGATGGTGTACAGCGGGTGCAGGCGTTCGGGACCCGACACCGACTCGAGTACTCCGTGGATCCAGGACAGGTAGTTCTCGGCCTCGGCCGTCGAGCCGACGTCGACCAGTGCTGCCGCCGTCAACGCCGCGTCGCGCAGCCAGCAGTAGCGGTAGTCCCAGTTGCGCACTCCGCCGATATCTTCGGGTAGCGAAGTGGTGGCGGCCGCCATGATCGAACCGGACTCGGCGTGCACCAGGCCGCGCAGAGTCAGTGCCGATCGCTTCATCAGATCGCGCTTGAGCGGCGGCAGATCCAGGCCGTCGGCCCAGTCCTTCCAGTACGCCTCCGATGCCCGACGACGCTCCACCTCGGCCCACGGGTGCTCGCTCAGATCATCCGTTCCGAGCCGCAATTCGAGAACGATCGGTCCGTTGGAGGGATCGACCTCGGCGTGTGCGGTTTGCTGGGATCCATCGGAGACGATGTTCCAGACGACGCCGGGGCTACGCAGCACCATCGGATCCGCGGTACCGAGGACGCGTAGGCCGTCGACATCGGGTTCGAGTGAGGCCCACGCCTTTCCGAATTCCGGACGCGGCGCGAACGTGACCACGGCGGTGGCCTTGCCGGTGATGACTCGCGTCAGCGCGGTCTGGCCCTGGCCGATGTCGTGCGGCAGGTAATCGGTGACCTGCAAGCTCGCCCACTTGGTCTGCACCGTCATCGTGCCGTCCACGTACTGCTGACTCAGCGGGAGCGACGCGCGGGTGGGTCCGACGCTGAAGTGGCCGGCCTGATCGCCGCCGAGCAGGTGCGCGAACACTGCTGCGGAGTCGGGTTCGGGGTGACACAGCCAGGTGACGTCGGCGTCGGGGGTCAGCAGTGCAACGGCATTGGGGCTGGCCAACATCGTCAGTCGCTCGATACGCGGGGCGTCGGCTCCCGAGAGCCACTGGCGTCGCTCTTCGAGCAGAAATGCCAGGGCGAGCGCGACCTGCTCGGTGCTGTCGATGCGGAACTCCGCCAGGGTGTCTCCCGGCCCGATCTTGACGCCGATGTCCGGCCCGTGCAGGTGTCCGAACGCCTTCTCGTCGGTGACGTCGTCGCCGAAAAAGACTGCGGCAGTAGCGGCTTCCTGGTGGCGAAGAATGTCGAGCGCGACGCCCTTGTCGGTGACGATGACCGCCAACTCGATGACGGACTTGCCCTCGGTGACCTGCACCCCGTCCCGCGCAGCCGCGCCGGATCGCACGGCCGCGAGTGCCTCGTCGCCTGCGGCGGTCTCGGCGTTGCGGACGTGCAACGCGACGCTGGCCGGCTTGGTCTCGATACTCACGCCTGGATGGGCGTCGGCGATGGCCTGCAGTTCGCCGGTGATGACGGTGAGGAGCTTCTTTGCGTTGTCGTCGATGGCGTTGACGAACCCGGCGTCGAACTCGCTGCCGTGGCTGCCTACCAGCTGCACCTCGGACGGCAGCCGCGAGAGGATCGCGAGATCACGCAGGGCGCGTCCGGAGATGACGGCGGCGTTGGTTCCGGCCAGGGAAGCGAGCCCGCGCATGGCGCTGACCGACTCGGGGTGTGGGAACGCCTTCTGCGGGTCGGAGACGATCGGCGCCATGGTGCCGTCGTAATCGGACGCGACGAGCAGACGCGGAGTCCGAGCTACTCCAACGAGTGCGCGGCGAAGTTCGAGCGGCAATTCGAGAGCAGTCACCCGTCGAATCTAGGCGATGAACCCCGCCTCGGCGTACCTGGCTTTGTGCGCTCGGTGTATCACTGCTGGTCGGGCACCAGACCGGGCGACGGCGTCACACCCGAGGCCGCCGACATCGATGCTGCTGACTTGGTGACGATGGCCAACATGGCTCGCTGTGCGGCGTCGGCGTCACCGGACTGAATCGACGAGGCGACCACCCCGTGCAGACGAATTGCCTCCGGGTCGGCCTGCCTCGACATCAGGGCATGGCGGGTACGTCCGGCGAGTACCTCGACCACGATGTCGGACATCGATCGCAACATCGGATTGCCCGACGCCGCGAGCAGCGTGCGATGAAAATTGCAGTCGTGTTCGAGGTAGGCCTCGGAGTCGGCTGCTCTCGACGTCGACGACATTCCGATGACGGCGGCGGTCAACGCCCCGCATTGCTCGGGTGTCGCTCGGTGGGCGGCCAGCTTGGCTGCCAAAGGTTCGATCCCCGAACGTAATTCGCTGAGCAGCAGCAACTGTTCGGCGCGAGCCGGCCCGGCCAGTTGCCAGCGGATCACCACCGGGTCGAGTGAATTCCAGTTCTCCGAGCCCTGCACGGTGATTCCGACGCGACGACGCACCGTGAGCAACCCCAGCGACTCGAGAACGCGCACGACTTCCCGCACGACGGTCCGCGACACGGTGAACCGCACGGCGACGTCGTCTGCCGAGATTCGGGTCCCGCTCGGGATCGCGCCGCTGACGATGTCGCGCCCGAGCTCGTCGAGCACCGAATCGTGCAGTTGGCGGAAGTCGTTGGTCTCGCTCATGTCCGGTCGATCGTCCCACGGGTTGCCCGGTTTTTCGCGTCTGTCCGATCCAGGCGGGCGCGATGGAGCAGTATCGAGGGATGGCATCGCAGACGACAGGTAGAGCACATCATCCGGTACTCGTGGTGATGGGAGTGTCCGGATCGGGCAAGTCCACGGTGGCGGGCATCCTCGCAGGTGCACTGAAATGGGACCTGCAGGAGGGCGACGACCTGCACCCGGACGCCAACGTGGCCAAGATGGCGTCGGGTCAGCCGCTGACCGACGAGGACAGATGGCCGTGGCTGGACGTGATCGCGGAATGGATCACCGACCACACCACCACGGGGCGATCGGGGATCGTGACGTGCTCGGCGCTCAAGCGGACGTATCGGGACGTGCTGGCTGCCGGGTCGAGGGAGGGGGCGGAAGTGATCTTCGTGCACCTGGCCGGAACGAAGGATCGGATCAGCGGTCGCCTCAACGCGCGGATGGACCACTTCATGCCGTCGTCGCTGCTCGACACCCAGATCTCAACCCTCGAGCCGCTGGGCGACGACGAGAACGCCATCGTCGTCGACATCGGTCCGCCCCCGACCAAGATCGCCGAGCGCATCCTCGTCGAACTCGAGACGCGGGCCGGGATGTCGGAGAGTCACTGAGAAACCGACTGGGGCAACTGCCGCCCAGCCATAGACCGCTCACCCCTGGACCGCTCGCCCCGGACGCGTGAATGGACCATTGCACACGTCTGAGCGGTGCAATGGTCCATTCACCCCGGCCGACCGGGCCGGCCACACTGCGTCAATGGCACTTTGCAGACGTCTGAACGGTGCAATGGTCCATTGACGCAGAACCGGGCTACGCCGCGACGGCCTCGCGGCGGATCGGGCGTACTGCGCGGTCGGTGAGGAACGCGAATGCCAATCCCAGAGTCAGCCACAGGGTCGCCTGGGTGGCCAGGGACGACAGTCGGAATTCCCAGAGCAGGGTGGCGGGGAAGTCCGAGCCGACCTCGTTCACACC
>NZ_NOYB01000001.1:0-33006 GCF_002258235.1 Rhodococcus sp. 06-470-2
CACAAGCGGATGGCTGATACATCGAATGCTTTCACCAAAATAATTTCGGCACTGACATTCATCGACACACTGTTGAGTTCTCAAAGAACACGCACACACTCTCACCCCACGAACACACAGTCCGTCGGCCTCGAGGGCAACTGTTCCAGCGTATCCCAGCTTGGTCTCGGACACAAGGCCCGACTCTTGGGGGACACAACCTGCCGAGCCACACGTCCAACCTCGTTCACCCAGTCCGTGAAGACCGGGTCGGTGTCCGTCGCTCTGACTCGACAAAAGTTACGCCACCAACCACACCAACGCAAATCGGCAGGTCGACCGACGGTCTCGGGGCATTTGCGCAGCTCGACCTCGTAGCGTCACGTCATCGATCCCGCCACACGCTGCAACAACCATATGTGATGACAGCCACAACCCGAACTGCCTCTCACGCAACAGCGTTCACTACCGAAATACGTTCCGGCCCATGGCATCTACATGGTCCGGCACCGGTATGTCTTCCGCGAGATCCTCGGCAGGTTCGGCGTCACCGAGCGCCTCCCACACCGGGACGACGCCCGCCCACACGTCGCTCTGTCGAATGTCACGGTCGTCGTCGACGGGTCCACCGGTCCGCGATTTCACCGACGCCTCGTACATAGGAAGCGCCAGTACCGCGGTCGCAGCAAGCTCCTTCCTCGTATGCGAACGCAGATGCGCGCTTCTTCCGGGGACCACCTGATCGACTATCGCGTCCAGCGCCCGAATCCGTTCATCGGCGTCCTCCACTCTGCGGGGCCGGCCGACCACGACCGCACTTCGGTAATTCATCGAATGGTGGAATGCCGATCGAGCAAGGACGAGTCCGTCGACGACGGTCGTAGTGACGCAGATGTCCTGCTCGGGAGCATCGATCATGCTGCGTGATGCCACTGATCCGTGGAGATACAGCGTGCCCTCCCTGTCCGGACCGTTGGGATCCACGCCGAACACCGTCGGTACGACGCGAGTCAATCCAGCCACGACCACGCCGACATGACAGATGCGCGCCGAGCGTAGGACGTCGAGCAACGTTGCCCGTTCGAGGCTGGCACGGCTGCTACCCCGCATCACTACGGTTCGCGCTGTCGGGGAAAGAGGCACGTCGTCGACTGTCATGATTCACAAGATGCCGGACAAGTGGCCTTCTGTCATGGTCCAATCAAGGCAAACTTGTTCAGGCCACTTCGTCGAGAAAGCCAAGGGATACCGAAGCTCCATGCTCCCGATCTCTCTGTCGATCACCATCGACCGCGCCGACTCTCGGACGCTTCCCGTCCAGTTGGCCGATCGCATCCGATCCGCAATCGACGACGGAGAGCTGGAACCCGATTCTCGATTACCCAGTACCCGAGCACTTTCCGTCGATCTGGGCATTGCGCGTGCGGTCGTGGAGAAGGCTTACGAACAGCTCGTCGCGGAAGGATGGCTCGATCCCCGGCGCGGTTCGGGCAACTATGTCCGACGTATCCCCCGCGCAGGTCGGTCGGTGGCGGTGTCGCCGAGTGCACAAGCACCACCACGAACTCCCCCGCGCATATCGCTCCGTCCGGGAATCCCGTGGACTCCCCCCTCGGCGTCGGATGCCTGGAAGCGCGCATGGCGCGACGTCGGCAGCACACCGCCCCCGGCCGACTATCCCGATTCTGCCGGCACGCTCGAGCTCAGAACTCGCGTCGCCGAGCTTCTGCGCCGCGCACGCGGCCTTCACACCACCCCGGCGTCGATCGTGATCACGACGGGCAGCATCCATGGTCTCGATCTCGCCCTGGGTGCGCTTTCGGTTGCCGAGTCGATCGAACATGTTCTGGCACTGGAGAATCCGGGCTACAAGTCCGCTGCTGCGCTTGCGACGCACCGCGGATGGTCGGTACACGACGTTCCCGTCGACGGCGCCGGCCTGATCGTCGAACAGCTCGGCTCGGCTCCCCCGCGGACACCAGCGGTGTACGTCACGCCGTCGCACCAGTACCCGACCGGGGCCTTCATGCCCATCGGTCGCCGGCGCGCCCTTGCAGACTGGGCCCGCGACAACGATTCGATGATCATCGAGGATGACTACGACTCCGAATTTCGCTACGGTGCAGCACCTTTACCCACTGTGGCCGAATTGGCACCCGACCGAACCGTCTACCTCGGCACCGTCTCCAAGACCCTCGGTGCCGGGATACGTCTCGGCTGGATGGTGGCACCCCGGTCGATGGTCGACCGCATCTCGGCAACGCGCCGCGCAATCGGCGATCTTCCATCGGTTCCCGTTCAGCAGGCAATGACGTCGATGCTGCGGGACGGCGAATGGGACAGAGCCGTTCGAACGGCGCGACGGCTCTATCGCACCCGCGACCGCATGGTCGCCGCAGCGCTGGCCAGGTTCGGCGAGCTCCGGGGAGTAGGAGCCGGACTGCACACGGTGTTGGTACTCGATTCCGACGACGCAGCCCGTGCCGTCGCTACGTCCTGCGCCACGAAGGGTGTGGACGTACCGACGCTCGAGCACTCGACCCGCTCGCCCACAGCGCGCGGTGGAATCGTCGTCGGATACGGCTCCGTCTCCGACGACGAATTGGATTATGCCATCATCATATTGGTCGAGGCGCTGGAAGCCGCGCTACTCAGCTGACCCGCTCGATGCTGCCACCGAGTGCACTCAGGTTCTCCACGAATCTCGGATAACCGCGATCGATGTGAAACACGTCGTGCACCTCCGTCGTGCCGTCGGCCACCAATCCCGCGAGCACAAGACCCGCTCCGGCTCGGATATCGGAGGACCACACCGGCGCACTGGACAGCTGCGGCACACCGCGAACCACCGCATGGTGTCCATCGGTACGCGCGTCGGCCCCCAGCCTGATCATCTCCTCGACGAACCGGAATCGAGCCTCGAAGACGTTCTCGGTGATCATCGACGTGCCGTCGGCGACGGTTGCAAGCCCGATGGCCATCGGCTGCAGGTCGGTCGGGAACCCTGGATACGGAAGCGTCGCGAAATTGACCGCCCGCGGCCGCTCGCGCTGAACGACGCGGAAGCCGTCCGGCTCGCTGGTGACCTCGGCACCGGCAGATCTCAGCTTGTCCAACACCAACGACAGGTGCTTGGGATTGACACCACGGACTCGCACATCCCCACGCGTCATGGCAGCGGCGATTCCCCAGGTCGCAGCAACGATGCGATCGCCGATCACCCGATGGGTCGTCGGCTTCAGCGCGCTCACACCACGGATGGTCAAGGTCGACGTGCCTGCACCACGGACGTCGGCACCCATCTCGTTGAGCATGTTGCACACGTCGACGATGTCCGGCTCACGCGCGGCGTTGTCGATGACCGTCTCCCCGGTGGCCAGGACTGCGGCCATCAGGATGTTCTCGGTGGCACCGACGGACGGAAAAGCCAGTCTGATGTTCGCGCCGCGCAATTCGTCTGCTTCGGCGACGACACACCCGTGCTGAATCTCGCTGCGCGCCCCGAGCAATTGAAGACCCGACTGGTGCATGTCGAGGGGACGCGACCCGATCGCGTCACCACCCGGCAGTGCCACAACTGCTCGCTTGCACCGCGCAACCAGCGGTCCCAACACGCAGACCGACGCTCGGAACTGGCGGACTGCCGCGAAATCGGCGTGATACTTCGGCATGGCAGGCGTGGTGATGTGAACGACCGATCCCTCCAACTCGACCTCACAGCCGAGCCCACGCAACACCTCTGCCATCAGTGGCACGTCCAGGATGTCGGGGCAATTGGTGATCGTGCTCGTACCCTCTGCCAGCAGCGCCGCCGCCATCAATTTGAGGACGCTGTTCTTCGCACCACCGACCGCCACCTCACCGACGAGGCGATTACCACCGTTGACCAAAAAGCGTTCACTCACGTCGACAGCGTAGCCAGCGGGACCGGCCGACACCCGCGCGGTACCGTAGCGCCCATGGCCGTCCACCTCACCCGCATCTATACGAGAACCGGCGACGACGGGACCACCGGGCTGAGCGATTTCTCGAGGGTGTCCAAGAACGACGAACGACTGATTGCCTACGCTGACTGCGACGAGACCAACGCCAGCCTCGGTGTGGTTCTCGCACTGGGCAACCCGCCCGAATCGGTCCACTCGGTGATCCGCACGATCCAGAGCGATCTTTTCGACGCGGGCGCCGATCTGTCGACTCCGGTCGTCGAGAATCCGCAGTACCCGCCACTGCGCATCGATCAGAGCTACGTGGACCGCCTCGAAGGGTGGTGCGACGAGTTCAACGAGGATCTTCCTGCACTGACGTCGTTCATCCTGCCCGGCGGAACGCCGCTGGGAGCGCTGCTTCACGTATCGCGAACGGTGGCCCGACGCGCGGAGCGGTCGGCGTGGGCTGCTGTGCACGCAAGCCCGGAGACAACGAGTGCCTTGCCCGCGAAATACCTCAACCGACTCTCGGACCTACTGTTCATTCTGAGCCGCTACGCCAACCCCGAAGGCGACGTCCAGTGGGTCCCCGGATCGAGCCGCACGCCGGGTGAACCGGCTACAGACGAGAGCTGATCAGGCCGCAGGCCTGCGGCGACGCGAGCGGCCGGAGGGCCGAGACTCGACCCAGGACAGGAAAGCGGTCAACGCACTTCTGTCCAGGGCGATCTCGAAATATTTGCCGTTGTCTGACAGTTCCAACACCGCGATGTCGGGAGTCATGATGTCGAACTCGGTGTCCCGTGGGGCTCGTCGATCACCCACGTGAATGTCCTGCCGACCCAGGCGGTGATCAGGGCCGGGGCGAAGACTAGACAGCTTGAAGAAGACGAGCGTGTTGTCGCCGTACCGGATGATGCCGTGGCGCCAACCTGCGCCGCCGTCCGACGGCAACACCCGCATGATCGCCGCGGTTCCACCGCGGCGAAGAACCATCAGACGGTACGCGAAAGCCGCGACGAGCCCTGCGAGCAGCACAACCAGAATGATCAGAACAATCAATCCGTCGTGCATCGCAGGTCTCGTCGCGGCTTCTCGTGAACCTAGGACCGCTCGACAGCGCGGATACGACCCTTGGCCACCGCAATGGCCTCGACGTCGTCGCCGTTCTCTGCCACTACAGCCCGTGCCGCCTCGACATCGATGTCGTCGGCGAAATCGGCCGATTCTGCCAGCACGGTGACCGTCTTGCCCGTCACCGACAGGAATCCACCGTGGACGGCTGCGATGAGCTTCTCGCCGTCCGTGGTCGTGATCGACACCGTGCCACCCTCGATCAACTGACCGAGGACGGGCTCGTGGCCCAGCATGATGCCGATCTCACCTTCGGTGGTCTGGGCGCTGACGATGGTCGCGGTACCGGACCACAGCTTTTGCTCCACAGCGACCAGGGAGACCTCCATGCCGCTCTTCTCGGAAGAAGTCACGTCGGTCTACTTTCCGGCCATCTTCTTCGCGGCTGCCTCGACATCGTCGAGACCGCCACAGCTGTTGAAGGCCTGCTCAGGAAGGTGGTCGTACTCACCCTTGGTGACCTTGTCGAATGCCTCGATGGTGTCGGAGAGCGACACGACCGAACCGGCCTCGCCGGTGAACTTCTCGGCAACGATGAAGTTCTGGCCGAGGAACTTCTGGAGGCGACGTGCGCGGCCGACCAGAACCTTGTCCTCTTCCTGAAGCTCGTCCATACCGAGGATGGCGATGATGTCCTGCAGTTCCTTGTACTTCTGCAGGATCCGCTTGACCTCGTTGGCGACGCGGAAGTGCTCCGCGCCGACGATGCCGGGCTCGAGGATGCGCGAGGTGGAGCTCAGCGGGTCCACAGCGGGGTAGATACCCATCTGCGAAATCGGACGCGAGAGCTCGGTCGTCGCATCGAGGTGCGCGAACGTCGTGGCCGGGGCCGGGTCGGTGTAGTCGTCGGCGGGAACGTAGATCGCCTGCAGCGAGGTGATCGAGCGTCCACGGGTCGAGGTGATGCGCTCCTGGAGCTCACCCATCTCGTCCGCCAGCGTGGGCTGGTAACCGACGGCCGACGGCATACGACCGAGAAGGGTCGACACCTCCGAACCGGCCTGGGTGAAGCGGAAGATGTTGTCGATGAACAGAAGAACGTCCTGTCCCTGAACATCGCGGAAGTACTCCGCCATGGTCAGTGCCGACAACGCCACGCGCATACGCGTGCCGGGCGGCTCGTCCATCTGGCCGAAGACGAGGGCGGTGTCCTGGAGGACGCCCATCTCTTCCATCTCGAGGTGAAGGTCGGTGCCCTCACGGGTGCGCTCGCCGACTCCTGCGAACACCGAGGTGCCGGAGAACTCGCGTGCGATACGAGTGATCATTTCCTGGATCAGAACGGTCTTGCCGACACCGGCACCACCGAACAATCCGATCTTTCCGCCCTTGACGTACGGGGTCAGAAGGTCGATGACCTTGATGCCGGTCTCGAGGATCTCTGTCTTGCCCTCGAGCTGATCGAAGGCTGGTGGCTTCCGGTGGATGCCCCACTGCTCGCCGTCGCGGCCGAGTCCGGGGGTGTCCAGGCAGTCACCGAGGGCGTTGAACACGTGGCCCTTGACGACGTCACCGACGGGAACCGAGATCGGCTTGCCCGAGTCGACGACTGCAGTGCCGCGGACGAGTCCGTCGGTGGGCTGCATCGAGATGGTGCGAACCAGGTTGTCGCCGAGGTGCTGTGCGACCTCGAGCGTCAGGGTCTTGGCCACGGTCGGCAGAGTGATCTCTGCGTTGAGGGCGTTGAACAGTGCGGGAATCGAGCCGCGCGGGAACTCGACGTCCACAACGGGGCCGATGACCCGAACGACACGGCCGGACTGTGTGTCCGCTCCGCTCGCGTTCTCTTGGGCTACTGCTGCGGTCATTGCTTAGTCACTTCCTGCGCTGTCGGCCAACGCGTTGGCGCCACCGACGATTTCGCTGATTTCCTGGGTGATCTGGGCCTGCCGAGCCTGGTTGGCCTGGCGGCTCAGGGTCTCGACCAATTCGTTCGCGTTGTCCGTCGCTGCCTTCATGGCGGTACGACGCGCCGCGGACTCCGACGCTGCTGCGTCTAGCAACGACGCGTAGATCCTGGTGCTGATGTACTTGGGCAGCAGCGCCGAGAGCAGAGTTCCTGCTTCCGGCTCGAACTCGTACTGTGCCTGCACATCTGCGTTCGGCGAGTCGCTCAGCGCATCTGCACCCATCTCGAATTCCTCGTCGGTGTACGAGATTTCGAGCGGTGCCATACGGCGGACTTCGGGCTTCTGCGTGAGCATCGACACGAAGCGGGTGTAGACGATGTGCAACTCGTCCACGCCCTCGACGGTGCCTTCACCGTTGGGAGCGTCGACCTCGGTGCCCGAGCCGGCCATGAACAGCTCGACCAGGTGCCTGCTCGCCTTGGCCGCGTCGGCATATCCGGGCTCCTGCGAGAAGCCCGTCCAGGCACCCTTCACATCCCGCTCGCGGAATGTGTAGTAGCCCAGGCCTTTTGCGCCGAGGACGTAGATGACCGGATCCTTGCCCTCGGAACGGAGCAGCTGGAACAGCTCCTCCGTCTCCTTGAGCACGTTGGAGTTGTAGCCGCCGCACATACCGCGGTCGCTGGTCACGACCAGAACCGCAGCACGCTTGGGCTCGGGTCGCTCGTTGAGCAGCGGGTGATCGAGCGAGCTCGATGCACTCGCCAATGCGGAGAGCACCTTGGTGATCTCTTCCGCATACGGCTTCGATGCGGCAACGCGGGCTTGAGCCTTGGTGATTCGCGATGTCGCGATCAACTCTTGTGCTTTGGTGATCTTCTTGGTCGAGTTGACCGACTTGATGCGGGAGCGAAGCTCGAGAATGCTTGCCATCTAGCTGTTCACGCTCCCTTCTGTACTCGTCTTGTCACCTGTCATCGCCGGCCTACTTGCTGACTGTCTTGCGGGTGACGTTGACCTGCTCCTGGCTGACCTCATCGGCGTTCAGAGTGTCGGCCTCCGCTTCGTTGACGACGCGGTTGCCGTCCGAATCGACGAATCCGGCCTTGAACTTCTCGGTCGCCTCGGTCAGTGCCTTCTGGTTGTCCTCGTCGAGGGCCTTGCCGCCGGCAATGCTGTCGTAGACGCCGCCGGCGTTGCGGTGCAGATCCTCGAGCAGCTCGGTCTCGAAGCGACGGACGTCGCCGACGGGCACCGAGTCGTACGTACCCTGGCCTGCGAGCCAGATCGAGACGATCTGATCTTCGACGGCAACCGGGGCGTACTGATCCTGCTTGAGCAGTTCGACCAGACGTGCGCCGCGCTCGAGCTGTGCCTTGGAGGCCGCGTCGAGGTCGGAAGCGAACGCCGAGAAAGCTTCCAGCTCGCGGAACTGAGCGAGCTCGAGGCGAAGAGATCCGGAGACCTTCTTCATGCCCTTGGTCTGTGCCGCGCCGCCGACTCGGGACACCGAGATGCCGACGTTGATCGCGGGACGGACGCCCTTGTTGAACAGGTCCGATTCCAGGAAGACCTGGCCGTCGGTGATGGAGATGACGTTGGTCGGGATGTACGCCGAGACGTCGTTGGCCTTGGTCTCGATGATCGGCAGAGCCGTCAACGATCCGCCACCGAGCTCGTCGGACAGCTTCGCCGAACGCTCCAGCAGACGGGAGTGCAAGTAGAAGACGTCACCGGGGTATGCCTCGCGGCCCGGCGGGCGGCGCAGCAGCAGCGAGATGGCGCGGTACGCCTCGGCCTGCTTGGTCAGGTCGTCGAACACGATGAGGACGTGCTTGCCCTGGTACATCCAGTGCTGGCCGATGGCCGAGCCGGTGTACGGGGCGAGCCACTTGAAGCCGGCCGAATCGGACGCGGGAGCCGCGACGATGGTCGTGTATTCGAGTGCGCCCTGCTCTTCGAGTGCAGCCTTGACGCCTGCGATCGTGGAGCCCTTCTGGCCGATGGCGACGTAGATGCAGCGAACCTGCTTCTTCTCGTCACCGCTCTCCCAGTTGGCCTTCTGGTTCAGGATCGCGTCGATGCAGACCGCGGTCTTGCCGGTCTTGCGGTCGCCGATGATGAGCTGACGCTGGCCGCGGCCGATCGGGGTCATGGCGTCGATCGCCTTGATGCCGGTCTGCAGCGGCTCCTCGACGGGCTGACGCTCGAGCACCGAGGCAGCCTGCAGTTCGAGGGCGCGGGTCTCGGAGGACTCGATGTCGCCGAGGCCGTCGATGGGCTTGCCCAGAGGATCGACGACGCGGCCGAGGTAGCCGTCGCCCACGGGGACCGACAGCACGTCTCCGGTGCGCTTGACTTCCTGGCCTTCTTCGATGTGCTCGTAGTCACCGAGGATGACGGCACCGATTTCGGTGGCATCCAGGTTCAGCGCGACACCGAGGACTCCGCCGGGGAATTCCAGCAGTTCGTTGGACATCGCCGACGGCAATCCGGACACGTGAGCGATTCCGTCGCTCGTGTCCGTAACCGTGCCGACCTCCTCGCGGGAAGACTCCGGTGAGTAGCTCGCGGTGAAGTTATCGATCGCGCTACGGATCTCGTCGGAGGAGATCGTCAGCTCCGCCATAGTGTTTCCTGCTCTTCCTTCAAATGATCGCGGGGTGAAATGTCTCGAAAGTCGAGACGCTTCTTCTCGTTACTGTGTCCGTGTCGGACTATTTGAGCGTCTTTCGCAATGCAGCGAGGCGGCCTGCCCCGCTACCGTCGATGACCTCGTCGCCGATACGAACGACAAGTCCGCTGAGCAGTTCGGTATCGACCTCGACATGCACCGTGACCTGCTTGCCGTACGTGCGGGTCAAGGTGGCCGTCAGCTTCTCGAGCTGACTGTCGCTCAGTGGTGCTGCGCTCCGGACGTGTGCCACCGCGCGGTCGCGCTGTTCGGCGGCCAGATCGGCCAGACCGTTGAGTACGTCGGCGGGGGCCGCCTTCCCCGGACGCGTCACAGCCTGAACTGCGAGCGCCTCGGTGACCGCGGTGACCTTGCCGTAGAGCAGACGACCGAGCAGTTCGCGCTTGGCCTGCGAAGGCTTCGAGCGATCCGACAGGGCCTGCTCGAGCTGCGGGTTGGCAGCGATGATCCGTCCGAGCCGGAACAGTTCGTCCTCGACCGTGTCCAACTGATCCTGATCGGCCGCGGCGCGAAGCAGAGCTTCACGACCCAGCTCGACCAGCGAGTTCAGCAGGTCACGGGCGTTGGACCAGCTTTCGCCTGCCGCGGCCTTGACGATCGTCGCCGTTGCACTCGACACCTGGCCGGAGAAGACCTCTCCGGCCAGATCGCTTCGCCGAACGCCCTCGACCGACGAGTCGGCAAGAGCGGTACGCAACGTGCGCTGCGCGTCGAGAGTCTCGACGACGGCGAACAACTCGGCACCGGTCTGAGCAGCGACGGCTGTTGCCTCGCCTGCCGACGCGGACCCCAGAGCTTCGTGGGCGACCGACCGCGTGCGAGCGAGTGCCTCACGAGAAGTTGCGTACATGGTTCGACTCACTTTCCGGATGCGGAGTCCGCGGTGACGGAATCCAACTCGTTGAGGAAGCGATCGATCGAACTGGAACGCTTCGCGTCGTCGGACAGCTGCTCTCCGATGACCTTCTCGGCGAGTTCGACGGCCGTGCGTCCGAGGTCGCCACGAAGTTCGGTGACGATCTGCTGACGCTGAGCAACGAGCTGATTGTGACCTGCAGCCACGATCCGGTCGCTTTCTTCCTGCGCCTTTTCCTTCATCTCGGCGAGAATCGCCTGCCCCTGGGTGCGCGCTTCCTCACGGATCTGCGCGGCCTCGGAACGGGCGTCGGCCAGCTGAGCGTGGTACTGCTCGAGTGCAGCCTTGGCTTCTGCCTGTGCCTCTTCGGCCTTCTTGATTCCGCCTTCGATGAGCTCGGAACGCTCAGCGAGAACCTTGGTGAAGCGCGGCACCACGTACTTCCAGAAGAGGAAGCCGATTGCCGCGACACAGACGATCGACCAAACGATGTCGTAGGTTGCGGGCAGAAGAGGGTTGTATTCCTCCCCCTCCGCCGCCAGCAACGTAATCGCGTTTGTCATCGCGCTCTCAGAGAATGAAGCCGGCGACGAGGCCGATCAGGGCGAGGGACTCGGTGAATGCGATGCCGAGGAACATGGTGGTACGGAGCTGACCGGCCAGCTCGGGCTGACGAGCGGTTGCTTCCATGTTCTTGGCGACGACCAGGCCGAGGCCGATGCCACCGCCGATCGCTGCGAGGCCGTAGCCGATGGCGCCGTATCCGCTTGCGGTGATTTCCTGCGCCTGGGCCAGAACTTCAAGGCTCATTGGGTTTTCCGTTCCCTTTCTTCGGTCCACATCCGGGTGTCGGAAGTGGCGGTGTAGCTGGTTCGGTCAGTTGGTCGGTCAGTGCGAGTCGGCGTGCAGCGACAGATCGATGTAGATCGCCGTGAGCAGCGCGAAAATGTAGGCCTGGAGGAAGATCACCAGCATCTCGAACATCGTGAACAAGAAGCCCATGATGAGCGAGGGTGCAGCGAAAATCTTCAGCCCGGCCGACGCCTCGAAGAGGAAGAACTGGGTCGCGCTGAAGAACAGCACGAGCATGATGTGGCCGGCCAGCATGTTGGCGAGCAGACGCACCGTCAGCGTGAACGGACGGAGTACGAAGTTCGAGACGAACTCGAGCGGGATCAGCAGCACGTGCATCGCGGGCGGAATGCCCGGGATGACGATGGTGCCCTTGACGAACTTTCCGACACCGAACTTCTTGACACCTGCGTAGATGAACGCGACGTACGCGACCGCGGCGAGCACGATCGGTAGACCGATGCGGGCATTCGACGAGATGTTCAGAAACGGAATGACGGCGCTCGCGTTCACCGCGAACACAGTGAAGAAGATGGTCATGATGACGGGCAGGAACCGACGGCCCTGTTCTTTACCGAGCACATCTTCTGCGACGTGGATCCGAACGAAATCGAGAGCGATCTCTCCGACGTTCTGAAGACCACGCGGAACGATCTTCGGGCTGCGGAGGGCAACCACCATGAAGATGATCAGAATCGCCGACATCAGGATGCGGATGAGCATCAGCCTGTCGAGCTCGAACGGGGTCCCCTCGAACAGCACCGCGGGAGGAAAGAAATCGGATAGTGACGGCGGACTGTATTCCGCAGCCAGGGTGGTGACGCTCAGCGGTCTCTCCCGTGTTCGGGCCGCAGCCGGGTAACGACTGCGGTTCGATCGGACAATGACGATCTATCAAGTCGACGAAAATCGGCTCGCAATCGTCAGAGGCTGAGGCCCGGTCTTCATCGGCCAAGCGTCTGTCGGGTGTCGGCGACTCACGTCGACTCGGCAACTCTCAGGGCGGAACCTTACGTTGCCGAAGTCGATGACTCCGGGCCTACTGTAAGGAAGCTCACGCTGACTGCTACCTGCGGGGGTCGAGTCCGGGGAAAAAGTCTCTTTCGTCCCGGTCTTGCCCGCCGCTTGATGCAAACTTTATCAACAGAACTACGACGTTGTGTAGGCGGCCCTCAGCTTAACCGATTACGACAGGCTGTCGTACTACCGATCGTCGGTCTTGTCCTCGGCGGGGACGCTGTCCACGTAGGCCACCTTGGTCTTGACGACCCCGAAGACCTCCGCACCGAGAACGACGACGAGTGCTCCCAGAATGGTCAGTCCCAACGAGTAACGGTTGTAGAAGTCGGCATCCTTGAGTGCGACCAGCACGATCAGGGCGATCACCATCTTCACCAACCAACCGCCCAACAACAGGGCTCCTACCGCCGAGGCCGGGAAACGCGTGGTCAGAGCAACCGACAACGCCGTCGTGATGACGAAGCCTCCGCCGATGGCCACGCCGATGATCGATCCCCACAGGCCGGGCGTTCCAGCCGCGGCCACGGATATGCCCACACTCACCACGGTCAGCACCACCAGTCCGATGAGTCCGTATCGGACTGCGGCGCGCAGCGGCGCGAATTGATCGGGCATGGACTGCGGAGTGAAGGTCACAGTTGTCGAGGGTACCCAGCACGCGACCGCGAACAGCCGACGGGATCAACCGCCCCGTCGAGCGCTTCGTACTCGCGACCCATGCGATCGATCCACCCTCAGTGTGGGTACAGCGGTGACGACCAGCGCGAACACCAGGCCGGCCGCGACCAGGAGCACCACGATTCGGCGATCCAACAGGGACGACCCCACCGCCCCGAAAGCGAGGACACCGACCCACAGATAGATCACCAGCACCACCCGGCGGTGCGAATGTCCGATCTGGAGCAGCCGATGGTGCAAATGCATCTTGTCGGGACTGAAGGGACTGCGCCCTGCTCGGGTGCGGCGGATGACAGCCAGCAGCAGGTCGAGGATCGGAATGAGCATCACCGCCCCGACCAGCAGCAGCGGCGACAGCAAACCCAACAGATCTCGTGGACCGTACGCCGTCAGCGGGATCCGCCCCGAGGCGCTCGTCGAGATCGTGGCCAGCGTCAGCCCGATGAGCATGGAGCCCGAATCTCCCATGAAGATGCGCGCGGGCTGAAAATTGTGCGGCAGGAACCCCAGGCACGCGCCCGCCAGCGCCGCTGCGATCAGCGCCGGTGGGTAGACGCCGACGTCGCCTCCCTGCTCTTGCAGCAACCCCACCGAGAAGATGCAGATGGCCACCGAGGAAATGAGCCCGAGACCGGCCGCCAGACCGTCGAGACCGTCGACGAAGTTCATCGCATTGACGATCACGACGGTGATCAGAACCGTCACCAATCCGGCCTGCAGTTGATCGAGAACCAGGGTGCTGCCCGGCTGACCGGGCTCGCCTCCCCACGGCTGATACAAGACGACCCAACTGACACCCATGATCACCAGCACGCCCGCTGCCGTTACCTGGCCGACGAACTTGGTGAGGGCGTCCAGACCCCATCGGTCGTCGATGACGCCGACGAGCACGATCACGAAGCCCGCGACCAGCGCGGCCGGGATGTCGCGGTTGTAGGCGACATCGAATCCACGTGCCAGAGCGGGCAGCTGCGACGCGAACAGCAGCGCAGCCAGCATGCCCACGTAGATGCCCACTCCCCCGAGCCTCGGGGTCGCCTGTACGTGGACGTCACGATCACGTGGAACGGCGACGGCCCCGAACTTGACGGCGGCTACGCGGACCCCGCCGGTGGCGAAGAACGTGACCACTGCGGCAGTGAGAAAGACCAGCAGCAGCTCGCGGATCGGAACACCTGCACCCAGGTTCGACTGAGCCAGCATTTCGACGCTCATGCGGCGCGGACAGGCATGTCAGGACGCTCCCGGGACCAGGCTTTCGGCGGTGACACCGAGAACCTCGGCAATCTTCTCGGTGGGGATTGCACCGACCCGCAGAATTCGAGCTCGATCGCTCGTCAGATCGATGATGGTCGACGCCACCGCGTGATCGGCCGGTCCCCCGTCCAGATAGACAGCGGCCGAGCCGCCCAGTTGTTCTCGTGCCTCCGTCACGGTGGTGGCGGGTGGACTGCCGGAGATGTTGGCGCTGGACACAGCGAGTGGGCCGACCTCGCGCAACAGCTCGAGTGCAACCGGGTGCAGCGGCATCCGCAACATGACGGTGCCCTGGGCGTCGCCCAGATCCCAGGCCAGGGATGGAGCCTGCTGCACGACGATGCTCAGTGCGCCGGGCCAGAAGGCACGAATGAGATCTCGGGTGCGTGGTCGGACGCTCTGGACCAGTCCGTCGATGGTGTTCCACGATCCGACGAGCACGGGCACGGGCATGTCGCGTCCCCTGCCCTTCGCGCGGAGCAGATCCGTGACGGCGCTGCCGTCGAATGCATCGGCGGCGATCCCGTACAGGGTGTCGGTAGGCATCACGACGAGTCGGCCGGACTTGAGGGCACCGCGGGCAGCGGTCAATCCGGCAGCGCGCGCGTCGGCTTCACGGCAGTCGTAGACGGTACTCACGGCACCTATCCTTCCACCTTCGATAACGAAGTGATGTCAGGTGTCGCCCGCCTGCCGTTCCCGTCGTCAGGCCGAGGCCGGATGTGCCCGTGCGGCGACGACGAACCGGGGCCTACCCGCCAGATCCGGATGCGCGGTGACCTCGGTGAACACTCGTCGCCTGGACAGCAACGCCGCAACCTCGCTGCCATTGGAGTCGTCGTGTTCGATCGCGACGCCACCGCCGACCCGAAGCCAACGGGCGATGTTGGCGATCATCGGTTCGATGACCGACAGTCCGTCCGCACCGCCGAACAGCGCCATGTGTGGATCGTGGTCGATCACCTCGGGATCGAGTTCTGCCCCCTCCGGGATGTAGGGCGGGTTGGCGACGATCATGTCGACTGCACCGTCGAGCTCGGTCAACAGGTCACGGGCCGTGACGTCGCCGTGGTGCAGTGCGATCGGGGTATCACCGAGGCCACTGCGCAGATCGGCATTGCGCCGGGCCCACGCCAATGCCGACGGGTCGAGTTCGACGGCATGGACGACGGCGTCTGGCCGAGCGTTTGCGATCGCCAGTGCCAATGCCCCCGAGCCCGTACACAGATCGAGAATCACCGGCGGGTGGTGGTCGACGTTTTCGAGGAACGCCAGAGCCCAGGCCAACAACAATTCGGTTTCCGGTCGGGGCACGAACACGCCCGGTCCTACTTCGACGTCGATGTTGCCCAGCGACGTGGTTCCCGTGATGTATTGCAGCGGAATGCGTTTGGCGCGTTGCTCGACGGTTCGGAAGTACGCCTCGACGAGCTCGGGTTCCACGAGCGGCACCAGACCGAGACGGCCGCGATCGACTCCGACGAGGTGTGCGGCGAGCAGCTCCGCATCGACCCGTGGGCTCGGCACACCGGCAGCATCGAGCATCGATGTTGCTTCGAGGATGGCCAGACGTAACGGCTTTCGGCTCACTCGTACAGACTGCCACGAGGCTCCGACAGCCCGGTCACAAGCGCCCCAGCAACTCCGACTTCTTGGCGTGGAACTCGTCGTCGGTCAGGAAGCCTTTCGCGTGCAGACCCGCCAGCGCCTCGATCGCCGCCGTGATGTCGGAGATGTCAACACCCGACGGGTTGCTCCGGAGCGATTGGTTCGAGGACGGTTCCGAGGACGACGCGTGCGCGTGGGGCGGCGGGGCGGATTGCGGTGCCGGCTGGTTCTGCGAGTTCGTTCCACTCGACTGCTGGTCGACGCGAGGCAGGCTGCCGGCGGTGAACGTGCCGTACTGGCTGGTGAACTCCAGCGAGCCCGGTCCACCGCCCTGCTGTTGCTGAACCCCGCCGATGGAGTGATCGAGAGTGTCGTACACGGCCAGTTCGCCGCCGACCGACACGGCGAGGCGTCGAGAACCCGGGAACACGGCGTACTGCGAGCCGTTCTGACCACCGCTCGAGCTCGGCGTACCGAGATCCGACGGCCACCACGATCCGCCGCCGAACGAGTTGCCACCGAACAAGCCGCTGCCGGTCTCTCTGGGTGGGTACACCTGATGCTGCGAGAGCACCGCAGACAGATCGCGGCAGAGGCCGTCGACCCGGCTCTTGAGTCCGTGATCGAACATGTTGCCCACCATGGTCATTCCGCCGCGCATCCATTGCCCACTGCCGCCGAGCTCGGGAATGTTGAACTGCGCCATGCTACCGCGGCCGTTGTTGACGGCGTCGAGCATGGTGCGGACGGCGTCGGTCGAGACGCCGTAGCGCGCCGACAGCTCGGACACGGCGTTCTCGCCTGCAGGGGTCAGGGCCTGGTTCATCTCTGGTGTGCCTCTCGGGCGCTGTTACGGGGTCGAACCTGGCCGCCAGGGTAACGCACCGATCCGTGAATCAGCCCGGCGAAATCTGTAAAGCTTTGCGCCGCAGCTACTCTGCCTGCATGCGCGCATCGCGGTCTGCCTTGGCGAGCGCGTCGAGCAACGCATCCATTTCCCCGTCGAGCAGAGCGTCGAGGTTATGTGCCTTGAAGCCGATGCGGTGATCGGTGATGCGGTTCTCGGGGTAGTTGTAGGTTCTGATCCGCTCCGAGCGGTCGACGGTACGCACCTGGCTGGCTCGACCGGCCGAGGCCTCTTCGTTGGCCGCTTCCTCCGCGGCCGCCTGTAGGCGAGCGGCGAGAACCTGCATCGCGCGCGCCTTGTTCTGCAGCTGCGAGCGCTCGTTCTGGCAGGTGACCACGATGCCCGTGGGCAGGTGCGTGAGCCGGACTGCGGAGTCGGTGGTGTTGACGCCCTGTCCACCCTTGCCCGACGAGCGGTACACGTCGATACGCAAGTCGGACTCGTCGATCTGTACCTCTCCGACCTCGTCCGGTTCGGGGTACACCAGGATGCCTGCCGCAGAGGTGTGTACACGCCCCTGCGATTCGGTCACCGGTACCCGTTGGACGCGGTGAACTCCGCCCTCGAACTTCAGCCGTGCCCAGACGCCGTCGAGGGGATCCTTGGTCTTGATCGACAACGTCGCGTCCTTGTACCCGCCAAGGTCGGAGACGTTCGCGTCGAGCACCTCCACGCGCCACCCGCGACGTTCGGCGTAGCGCACGTACATCCGCGCGAGATCGGCCGCGAAGAGCGCCGACTCCTCGCCGCCCTCACCCGACTTGACCTCCATCACGATGTCGTCGCCGTCGTGCGGATCGCGCGGTGCCAGCAGGTCGGTCAGAGTCTGCTCGAGCTGCAGCACCGTCGCTTCGAGGTCGGGAATCTCGGCCGCGAACGACGAATCGTCGGCCGCCAACTCCCGTGCGGCTTCGAGGTCGTCCTGCGCGGAGGTCAGCTTGGTGTGCGCGGACATGATGGGGGCCAGTTCGGCGAATCTCTTGCCCGCTCTGCGGGCCGCGGACGGATCGTTGTGCAGAGCCGGGTCGGCGAGTTGCTGCTCGAGTCCGGAGTGTTCGGCGAGGATGTCGTCGATGGCCGAAGGCTTATCTGTTCTCGCCATGGTGGTGACTCACTCTCGAACGCGGGTGCAACTGAATGTGGACACAAAAAAGCCGACGCCCGCCCTGTGATGCACAGGACGGGCGTCGGCGAAACAGCTAGCTGTCTGCGTCGGCCTTCTTGCCGGCGCGCTTGCCGTAGCGAGCCTCGAAGCGAGCGACGCGGCCGCCGGTGTCGAGAATCTTCTGCTTGCCGGTGTAGAAGGGGTGGCACTGCGAGCAGACCTCGACGCTGATGCGCTCTTTGTCGGTGGTGCTTCGGGTCTCGAAAGTATTGCCGCAACCACAGACGACTGTCGTCAGTGTGTAGTCGGGGTGAATTCCTGCCTTCATGGTGTCCTTACCGTTCTCTCTAGTGGTCGCCGGGTCGTCTTCGCCGATCGAAGACGTGAACCGGAACCGGACTCGGCCGTTGATTATGCCAGAGCGTGCATCTGACCTGCTAATCGCCGGTACTTCTGTGCCGACAGAACCTTACAACGCGCGCACCTGTCGGCTTGTTCCCCGGACGCGACGTCCGGGGAACAACCGTCAGTCGTTCGCCCCGCCCGGCGCAGTCTTGGAGACTTCCATCAGGAACTCGAGGTTGTTCTTGCTCTTCTTCAAACGGTCGACCAGCAGGTCGATGGCCTGATGCGAGTCCAGTCCGGACAACACGCGCCGCAGCTTGTGCACGACGGCAGCCTCGTCGGGAGCAAGGAGCAGCTCGTCGTGACGGGTGCTCGACGGGTTGATGTCCACTGCCGGGAACACGCGGCGTTCGGCGATCTTGCGATCGAGCTTGAGCTCGGCGTTACCGGTGCCCTTGAACTCCTCGAAGATCACGGTGTCACCGGTGGATCCGGTTTCGACCATGGCCGTGGCAATGATCGTCAACGATCCGCCGTGCTCGATGTTTCGAGCCGCACCGAGGAATCGCTTCGGCGGGTACAGCGCGGTCGAGTCGACACCACCGGACAGGATTCGGCCCGATGCGGGCGAGCTGTTGTTGTACGCACGTCCCAGACGAGTGATCGAGTCGAGCAGAACCACCACGTCCTGGCCGGCTTCGACCAGACGCTTGGCCCGCTCGATCGCCAACTCGGCCACCGCCGTGTGGTCGCCCGGCGGCCGGTCGAACGTCGAGGCAATGACCTCGCCCTTGACGGAGCGCTGCATGTCCGTCACTTCCTCGGGACGCTCGTCGACGAGGATGACCATCAGGTAGCACTCGGGGTTGTTGATCGCGATCGCGTTGGCGATGGCTTGCAGAACGCTCGTCTTACCTGCCTTGGGCGGGCTGACGATGAGTGCGCGCTGGCCCTTGCCGATCGGCATCACCAGGTCGATGATGCGCGTGGTCAGGATGTTCTGCTGCGTCTCGAGGCGCAGTCGCTGATTGGGGTACAGCGGGGTGAGCTTGCCGAATTCCGGACGCTTGCGCGCGGCCTCGACCTCTCCCCCGTTGACGGTGTCCAGTCGCACGAGCGGATTGAACTTCTGCCGCTGGCTCGACTGCTCACCTTCGCGTGCCACGCGAACCGCACCGGTGACCGCGTCGCCGCGTCGAAGGCCGTTCTTGCGGACCAGGTTCATCGAAACGTAGACGTCGTTCGGTCCGGCCAGGTAGCCGGAAGTCCGGACGAACGCGTAGTTGTCGAGAACGTCGAGGATGCCGGCTACCGGCTGAAGAACGTCGTCCTCGCGGATCTCGGTGTCGCGCTCGCGGCCACCGCCACCGTCGTTGCCGTCGCCACGGTCGCGACCGCGACGGCGTTCGCGGAACCGACGTCCCCGACGTCCGCGGCCTTCGCCGTCGTCGTCCTGGTTGTTGTCGCGGTTGTCGCGCGGGCCGTTGTTGCGATCCTCGTTGCGGTTGTCGTTGCGACCGTCGCCCTGATTGCGATTGCGCCCGCCCTGATTGCGCCCGCCGCCGTCACGGTTGGAATTGTCCCGATCACCCTGATTGCGGTTTCCGTTGTCTCGGTTACCGTTCTCGCGGTTGGAGCCGTCCCGGTCGCCTTGATTCCGGCTTCCCGAGTCACGGTTGGCGTTGTCGCGGTTGCCGTCGGCGTCACGCGGTTCGCGCTCCGACCCGTCCTGGCGGTTGCGTTCGCCGCGACTACGACGGGGACGCTCGGTGGCGGCATTGTCCCCGGTCTCGTCCGACTTCTCGGCCTGCGGCGCTGCTGCAGCCGAATCGGCGGCCGCGGGAGCGGATCCGGCCGAATCGTTGCTGTCGTCGAGTGGCAGTTGATCGGGGGCACCTGCGCGGCGACCCGCGGCCCGACGGCCGCGGGTGCGGCGACCCGTCTCGGGGGCGGAATCGGCAGCATCGCCCGATTGCGTCACGGGTGCGTCCGCGGACGGCGCTTCGGGAGTCGACTGCTTCGGTGCCGCCTCCACTGCAGGCCGATCTTCGACGGCAGGCGCGGACGCAGCGGCACGACGCGACCTCGGTGCGTCGGACTTCGGTGCATCGGATTTCGGCGCGTCCGACTTGGCCGGTGCACTGCCCGACTGACGCTCGGAGATCGCAGCGATCAGATCGCCCTTGCGCATGCCGGAAATGCTCTTGATGCCCAGTTCACCAGCGAGGCTGCGCAGCTCGGTGAGAACCATTCCGGACAGGCCTGCACGTCGGCGTGACGTTTCGGGCGCAGAGATAAGTTCCGTATCGGTCACGGAGGTCCTTTCCTTCCCTCGCTCGCTCGATGCGCAGCCGAGGGTTCGTTCCGCAGTTCGGCGTTCTGCCGAACTCGGATATTGCCGTTCATGTTCGACGCACTCCGTCGACGACACCATCGATCCTCGACCGCAGAGAACCACGGGTAGGATCGAGTCAGGAGCGTCACATCACTCGGACGTTTGAATCCCCCGAATACAGCGACCTGATTGCCCTGACGAAACCGGCGTCTGAAGCGCACGATGTACGGACAGGGTTCACCATAGCGCCGTTGTCCCCACTCGGCAAGAACCCTACTCGGTGTTCGTCACGCGACGGTGACTCCGTCGGCCACGTCGAGGTCGAGCACTCGCCACCCCTCGGCCGACGCGGCCTCGCGCAGATCGGCCGGAAACTCGTCGGTGCACAGCGCCATGACCGTCGGGCCCGCGCCGGACACCACGGCTGCGATGGACCGCGCGCGCAAGGTGGCGATCCAGCGCGTGGTGTCGGGCAGCGCCTGAGCACGCTGACCTTGATGCAGCAGGTCCTCCGTCGCGGACATCAACAGATCCGGACGCTCGGTCAGCGCCACCACCGCGAGTGCACTTCGGCTGACATTGAAGGCCGCGTCGCGATGGGGCACCAACTCGGGCAACAGTCCCCGGGTGTGCGACGTCGACGAGCGCTCGGACGGTACAAGCACGACGACCTTGATGCTCGGGTGCACCTCGAGCCGAACGGCCGCGTACTTGCGCGCCGTCACACTGGCATTGGGCGGTTCGCTCCACGACACGACCGCACCGCCGAGGCAACTCGCGGACGCGTTGTCGGGATGACCCTCGAATTCCGACGACAGCTGGACGAGCTGGCCCTCCGACAGCGCGAGCGACCGATCCACCTTCGCAGCGAGCGCATTGGCAGCCGCCAGGCCCCCGACCACAGCCGACGCCGAGGATCCGAGCCCCCTCGAATGGGGAATTGCGTTGCGGCAGTGCACATCCAGTCCGTCGGCCCACACTCCGGCCGCTTCGAGTCCCCGCTCGATGGCGCGCACCACCAGATGCGTCGGGCCCCACGGCACGTCCGCCGAACCCTCACCGTCGACGTGAATCCGAAGTCCCGACGCGGTGGTCTTGACCTCGATCTCGTCGTACAGCCCCAAAGCGATTCCGAGACTGTCGAATCCGGGCCCGATGTTGGCACTCGACGCCGGGACGCGCGCGGTGACCGTCAGCCCGATGGGCAGTGTCGTCGTCATGGCCGGAGATTCCGTCAACTCAGGCCAGCTCGAGCGCAGCCGCGACAGCGACGGGATCGACCGAAATCGGCTCTACGACAGGCATTCCCGACAGCGCAGTGTCGGGATCCTTGAGGCCGTTTCCGGTGACCGTACACACGACGGTCAGGCCCGGCTCCAGCCAGCCTTCCTTTCGAGCTGCCAGGAGTCCGGCGACACTGGCCGCGGAGGCGGGCTCGACGAACACACCTTCGGTCTTCGCGATCAACCGGTACGCCTCGAGGATCTCCTCGTCGGTCGCTGCGCGGAATGCTCCGTTCGACTCTTCCTTGGCATTGACGGCACCGTTCCAGGATGCGGGCGAACCGATCCGGATTGCGGTGGCGATCGTTTCCGGATCCTTCACCGGCGCACCGTGAACCAGAGGAGCCGCGCCCGCGGCCTGGACTCCGAGCATCCGCGGCTTGCGCGTGGTGAGACCGTCACGGAAGTACTCCGAGTAGCCACGCCAGTACGCGGTGATGTTTCCCGCGTTGCCGACCGGCAGTGCGTGGATGTCCGGTGCGTCGCCGAGGGCGTCGCAGATCTCGAAGGCTGCGGTCTTCTGCCCTTCGATGCGGACGGGGTTGACGGAGTTGACCAAGCCGATGGTCGGGAACTCGGCCGTCGTCTTGCGGGCCAGTTCGAGGCAATCGTCGAAGTTGCCCTGCACCTGGATGATCTTGGCTCCGTGCATGACTGCCTGAGCGAGCTTGCCCATGGCAATCTTGCCCTGCGGAACCAGCACGGCACAGCTCATTCCGGCCTTGGCCGCGTACGCTGCCGCGGAGGCCGAGGTGTTGCCGGTCGAGGCGCAGAGAACGGCTTCCTGGCCTCGGGCGAGCGCGTCGGTGACGGCCATGGTCATCCCTCGGTCCTTGAAGGAACCGGTGGGGTTGAGTCCCTCGACCTTCAGATGCACTGTGCACCCAGTCAGTTCGGACAGGTGCCCGGCAGGCAACAACGGCGTTCCGCCCTCGCGCAGCGTGACGGTCTTCCAGTCCGGGCCGATCGCCAGACGGGAGCGGTATGCCTCGATCAGACCGGGCCAGGGGGTGTGGACGCTCATACGGTGGTGCCTTCCAATCGGAGAACGCTGGCGACGTTGACGACGACGTCGAGCTGCTCGAGGGATGCAACGGTGTCGGACAGTGCGGAATCGGCCGCGAGGTGCGTGACGACGACGAGCCTGGCTCCGTCACCCGAGCCCTGCTGACGCACCGTGGAAATGCTGACGTCGCGCTTGGAGAACTCGGCCGCCACCGTGGCGAGAACGCCCGGCTTGTCCGCGACCTGCATGCTGACGTAGTAGCGAGTGAGGATGTCACCCATGGGGGCCACCTTGAGCTTGGCGTACTTGGATTCGAGTGGGCCCCGTCCGCCGTAGAACTTGTTGCGAGCGGCCATCACCAGGTCGCCGAGTACCGCGGACGCGGTCGGCGCACCGCCTGCACCCTGGCCGTAGAACATCAGGCGGCCGGCCGCCTCTGCTTCGACGACCACGGCGTTGAACGCACCGTTCACCGCTGCCAACGGGTGGTTCAGCGGAACGAGCGCTGGGTAGACCCGAGCCGAAATTCGCTCCTTGCCCTTGGGCGTGACGATTCGCTCGCAGATGGCCAGCAGTTTGATGGTGCAGTCCAGGGATTTCGCGGTCTCGAGATCGTCCGCGGTGATCTTGCTGATGCCCTCGCGGTAGACGTCACCGGCCGTGACCCGCGTGTGGAACGCGATGGACGCCAGGATCGCGGCCTTCGATGCAGCGTCGTAGCCTTCGACGTCGGCGGTCGGGTCGGCCTCGGCGTAGCCCAGACGCCCTGCCTCGGCGAGGGTCTCGGCGTAGTCCGCTCCGGTCTCGTCCATGGCCGAGAGGATGAAGTTGGTGGTGCCGTTGACGATGCCGGCGACCTTGTTCACGCGGTCACCTGCGAGGGACTGCATCAGCGGGCGAACCACGGGAATGGCTCCGGCCACGGCGGCCTCGAAATACAGGTCGGCGCGCGACTTCTCGGCCGCGTCGGCCAGTTCTCCGGTGTACTCGGCCAGCAGGGCCTTGTTGGCCGTGATGACGGACTTACCCTTCTCCAGGGCAGAGAGCACCAGCTTGCGGGGAATGTCGATTCCACCGAGCACCTCGACGACGATGTCGACGTCGTCGCGGCCGACGAGTTCGGCCGGATCGTCGGTGAGCAGCTCGGGCGGAACTCCACGATCACCGTCGACCCGACGCACAGCGATGCCCCGAATCTCGAGTGGCGCACCGATTCTCGCCTCGAAGTCCTCGGCGTTCTCGGTGAGGATCCGAACGACCTCGCTGCCGACGTTTCCGAGTCCGAGTACGGCGACGCCTATCGGCTTCGATGTCATGGCTGAACCTCCAAGCTGAGCAGATCTTCGATGGTTTCCCGCCGCAGGATCAGGCGCGAATGCCCGTCCTTGACCGCAACCACAGCGGGCCGCGTCAGCAGGTTGTAGCGACTGGACATGGAGTAGCAGTAGGCCCCGGTGGCCGCTACCGCGAGCAGGTCACCCGGGCCGACGTCCGCTGGCATCCACGTGTTCTTGATGACGATGTCGCCACTCTCACAATGCTTTCCGACCACCCGAGCCACGAGCGCCTCGGCTTCGCTCGTCCGCGAGACCAGCCGGCAATCGTATTCGGCCTGATACAG
Source organism: Rhodococcus sp. 06-470-2 (assembly GCF_002258235.1). Classification (NCBI taxonomy): domain Bacteria; kingdom Bacillati; phylum Actinomycetota; class Actinomycetes; order Mycobacteriales; family Nocardiaceae; genus Rhodococcus; species Rhodococcus sp. 06-470-2. The sequence goes on from NZ_NOYB01000001.1 coordinate 24,458, forward strand.
CGAGGTTCGGATGTTGTCGCTCATGCCGCCGTCTACGCTGATGTAGCGCCTGCGCGTCGTCTTGTCGACGGTGACGTCCTTGATGGTGCCGACCTCGTAGAGCGTGACGGTGCCCGGTCCGGCGATGGCGCGGCCGGGTTCGACGGCGATCGTCGGGACAGGCAGTCCCACCGCGGCGGATTCCGTCTCGACGATGGCGGTCAACTTCGCCGCGAGCTGCTCCACCGGCGGCGGGTCGTCGGTCGGCACGTACGAAATGCCCATGCCGCCACCGAGATCCAGCGTCGAGATCTGGGAGGTCTTGTCGACGCCGAACTCCGAGACGATGTCTCGGAGCAGCCCGATGACCTTGTGCGCTGCCAGCTCGAAGCCGTCGACCTCGAATATCTGCGAACCGATGTGACTGTGCAGTCCCACGAGGCGAAGGTTGTCGGCAGCGAACACGCGCCGGACGGCGTCGAGCGCCGAGCCGTCGGCGAGCGAGAAGCCGAACTTCTGGTCCTCGTGCGCGGTAGCGATGAACTCGTGCGTATGCGCTTCGACACCGACGGTGATGCGGATCAGCACGTCCTGCACCACACCGGCCGCTCCGGCGACGTCGTCGAGTCGATCGATCTCGATGTTGGAGTCGAGTACCACATGTTCGACGCCTGCGCGCACGCCCGCCTCGAGCTCGACGACCGATTTGTTGTTGCCGTGCATGGCAATTCGATCGGCCGGGAATCCGGCAGCCAACGCGATGGCCAACTCTCCCCCGGAGCAGATGTCGAGCGAGAGTCCTTCGTCGGCCACCCAACGTGCGATCTCTCCGCACAGGAAAGCCTTGGAGGCGTAGTGAACTCGTTCGGGTGCCCCGAACGCTGCCGCCATTTCACGGCAGCGCGAACGGAAGTCGTCTTCGTCGACGACGAACAACGGTGTGCCGTACTGCTCTGCGAGCTCGGTGACCGACACTCCGGCGAGACGGACGGTGCCGTCCTCACCGCGCTCGGCGTTGCGGGGCCACACCTGCTCGGGCAGCGTCGTCATCTCCGACGCGTCGGCCGGGCGATGGGACATCGACTCTTTCGCGGGGGAATCGGCATGTTTGGGTCCTGCCGGATGTGCGCTCACATGCGCTCCGGTGCGCTGACGCCGAGCAGTTCGAGGCCGTTGGCCAGGACCTGCCGGGTCGCGTTCCCCAACGCCAGTCGTGCGGTGTTCACAGGTCCGGGCTCCTCGTCTCCTTGTGGAAGTACTCGACACGCACCGTAGAAGCGGTGGTACGCCCCCGCCAGCTCCTCGAGGTAGCGGGCGATCCGGTGTGGTTCGCGTAGTTCGGCGGCGCTGGCCACCACTCGTGGATACTCGCCGATCGTCCTGATCAACTCGCCTTCCTGCTCGTGGGTGAGCAGGCTCAGATCCGGCTGCTGAGCGCTGATTCCCAGTTCGGCGGCATTGCGTGCGAGCGAGGCAAGGCGGGCGTGGGCGTACTGGACGTAGTACACCGGGTTCTCGTTGCTCGCGCTCGCCCACAGCGCGAGGTCGATGTCGATGCTCGAGTCGACGGACGAACGGATCATCACGTACCGGGAAGCATCGACGCCGATGGCTTCGACCAGGTCGTCGAGGGTGATGACGGTTCCGGCACGCTTGCTCATCTTCACGGCCACGCCGTCGCGGACGAGGTTGACCATCTGGCCGATGAGCACCTCGACGGTCTCGGGGTCGTCTCCGAACGCAGCCGCGGCCGCCTTGAGCCGTCCGATGTACCCGTGGTGGTCTGCTCCGAGCATGTAGATGCACAGGTCGAAGCCGCGCTGCCGCTTGTTCTGGAAGTAGGCGATGTCGCCGGCGATGTAGGCGGCGTTGCCGTCGCTCTTGATGACGACGCGATCCTTGTCGTCACCGAAGTCGGTGGACCGCAGCCACCAGGCCCCGTCCTTCTCGTAGAGGCTCCCCGAGGTCTTGAGGTATTCGACCGACTTGTCGACGGCCCCGGACTCGAAGAGCGAGTTCTCGTGGAAGTAGACGTCGAAGTCGACACCGAACTCGTGCAGGTTCGCCTTGATCCGATCGAACATCAGCTCGGTGCCGATGGACCGGAACGCCTCCTCCCTGGCCTCGGTGTCCAGTGCGAGCGCGTCGGGTCGCTCGGCCAGCACGTGCGCTGCGATGTCGGCGATGTACTCACCCGCGTAGCCGTTGTCGGGTGCAGGCTCACCCTTCGCTGCGGCGATGAGCGAGTGAGTGAAGCGCGCGATCTGAGCGCCGTGATCGTTGAAGAAGTACTCGCGGGTGACCTCTGCTCCGTGGGCGGTCAGGATGCGGCCGAGTGCATCGCCGACGGCGGCCCACCGGGTACCACCGAGGTGCACCGGGCCGGTCGGGTTGGCCGAGACGAACTCGAGGTTGACCTTCTTGCCTGCCATCGTGGAACCGTTGCCGAATGCCGCACCTGCGGCGAGTACGCGGGCGACGATCTCGCCCTGCGCTGCGGCGGCCAGCCTGATGTTCAGGAATCCGGGCCCTGCGACGTCGGCATCGGCGATGGCGGCGTCGGCGGCGAGAGCCTCGGCGAGCCAGCCGGCGAAGTCGCGGGGATTGGCTCCGGCCTTCTTCGCGACCTGCAGTGCCACGTTGGTTGCGTAGTCGCCGTGCTCGGGATTTCGGGGACGCTCGACGGTCAGCTTCGCAGGCAGGACGGATGCATCCAGGCCGCGGTCGGCAAGCACCTTCGCGGCGGTCGCGTGAAGCAGTTCGGCAAGATCGGCGGGAGTCACAGGTAGCTATCCTATTGGCTGGTGCGCGGCGTCCTCGCATCCACTGCCCGTCTGCCCGCGAGCAGCCTCGGCCGACGCGGTCCGCGCAGGCTCTGAGCACGCTCTCAGGCAGAGAACGTACAGTGAGGACGCTCTGCGCCGACGCTCATCCAATGATGCCGTCACCAGCAGATACGCAGCACCAGCGCAACCGACCACCACCTTTCCTCGACTGAGAGAGCAACTACAGCGATGCCAACGGGTCCCGACAAAGGCAGTCAGAACAAGTCGGCTGCGAAGGCAGACAAAGCCATCAATGCAGCCAACAAGAAGTCAGCTCGCAAGAAGAAGGGCGGTGTGCCCACCGCCACGGGCAGGCAGATTCCCTGGCTGACGGTTGCCGGTGTCGTCGTTGTCGTCGGTCTCGTAGCGGGCCTCGGGATCAATCTGTATCCGAAGTACCAGGACCGAGCCGAGGCGCAGAAGTTCGCACCCAGCGAGGCCAATCAGGATCCGTCGACGGGCATCGAGGGTGTGACCGTGCAGGAGTACCCCGCGGCTCTACACGTCGGGCGCACGCAGCGGGTCGCCTACGACCAGTCGCCGCCGTTCGGTGGACCGCACGATGCCGTGTGGGCCACCTGTACGGGAATCGTCTATCCCGAGGCCATTCGCACCGAGAATGCCGTGCACTCCCTCGAGCACGGTGCCGTGTGGGTCACCTACAACCCCGACGATCTGAACGCGGACCAGATCCAGTCGCTGGCCGATCGCGTCGACGGTGAAACGCAGATGATGATGTCGCCGTACCCCGGCCTCGACTCCCCGGTCTCGCTGCAGTCGTGGGGCCACCAGCTCAAGCTGGACAGCGTGGACGACGAACGCATCGGACAGTTCATCTCTGCACTTCGACTCAATCGCTTCGCCTACCCGGAGGTCGGCGCCAGCTGCGCGTCCGTCCCGAACACCAGCGGTGACGGCTTCGATCCCGACAACCCGCCGCTGTTCGATGCCTCCGCTCCCGGCGCGGACGCGGTGCCGATGGACGGTGCCGGGATCACTCCCGACGCCAGCGAGGCCGGTGGCACCGGCGGGATGCAGCTGCCCAGCGATCTCCAGATCCCCGCGAACTGATGACCGCACCGACACCGACCGAGAATGCGGAGGCCACCACGTCTGCGACCAAGCCGAGCCAGCGCACCGCGCTGGTGGCCCTTGCGCTGATCGCCGTCCTCGTGATCGGCTTCGCCGTGGGCTTCCTGGTGCAGAGTCCACTGGGCGGCGACGACAGTGCACCGGCCGCGGACTCGGTCGATGTCGGCTTTGCTCAGGACATGACCGTGCACCACAACCAGGCCATCGAGATGGCCGCGGTGGCGCTGACCAACGCCTCCGATCAGGCCGTCAAGAACCTGGCGTTCGACATGCTGACCTCGCAGCAGAACCAGGTGGGACAGATGCAGGGCTGGTTGGCCCTGTGGGATCGAGCACCGATCTCGACCGACGGCTACATGACCTGGATGGCCGAGGACGACTCGCACGGTCACTCGATGGGCGGGATGTCCATGGATCCCGGATCCTCTGACCCCACCCGCGCCATGCCGGGAATGGCCAGTTCGGCCGAACTCGCCGCGCTTCGCCAAGCCACCGGCTCGGACGTCGACGTGATGTTCCTCCAGCTCATGCTGCGCCACCACGAGGGCGGCCTGGCGATGATGGAGTACGCGCAGACGCACGCGCAGTCACCTGCGGTGATCAATCTGGCGAAGTCCATGGTTGCCACCCAGACCAGCGAGTCGACGCTGATGAAGCAGATGCTCGCTGAGAAGGGTGCGCAGCCGCTGCCCGAGGGGTGATTTCGACTCGCGTCCCGGATGCGCTAGTCTTTCGTACAGCCCAACAGGCACACCGGTTTGCCGGTGCGCCCCCGTAGCTCAGGGGATAGAGCGTTCGCCTCCGGAGCGAAAGGCCGCAGGTTCGAATCCTGCCGGGGGCACACATCTTTCACGCAGTTCACTGTCGTACGGTGGCTGCTCGAACGAGACGGTGGACTTCGATGTCCGAGGATCTCCCCCACATCGACACCGTCGTCGACGATCTGTATTCGCTCCCTCCCACCGATTTCGTCTCGCACCGCACCGCATACGTTTCCCGCTTCAAGAAGGCCGGCGACAAAGCCGGTGCCACCCGCATCGGTGCCCTCCGCAAGCCCACGGTCGTGGCGTGGTTGGTGAACACACTCGCTCGGCGAGACGAATCGGCTCTGGCCGAACTGTTCGATCTGGGCGAGCAACTCGAACGAGCCCAGCAGCGCGGCGACGGCCCCCGGCTGCGTGAATTGTCCACTGCTCGAAGCACTTCGATACGCGCCCTGACCGATCGTGCAGTCTCGCTGGGACGCGAGACCGGGACCACCGTCGGCGACAACGCTGCCCGCGAGATCTCCAACACCCTGAACGCAGCGATGGCCGATGCCGAGATACGCGACCGCGTGCGTGCCGGCCGAACCGTAGTGGCCGAAACGTACAGCGGCTTCGGACCTGCGCTGCTCTCCCTCGTTCCCGACCCGCCCGACGAGAATGACGGTGCAGAGTCCGACGAGTCCGACTCGCCGTCTTCGGAGATCGAGGACGACCGGCAGGAAGCGGACGAAGCCGAACGGAACCGGCTGCTCGCCGAACTCGAATCGGCCGAATCCGATCTCGATGCCGCACGAACCGAAGCCGAGGACGCCCGAACCGACACCGAACGAACGGCGTCCGAATTACACAGTGCTGCAGCGGAAGTAGAGCAAATCGAGTTCCAGTTGGAGGCAGCCAGGGCCACCGCGCAGGCTGCGCGAGAAGCGAACGAGGCCAGTGTCCTACAGGCGGAGTCGACGGCGGAGGTACTCGAGGCGGCCCGCGCACGCGTCGCCGAAGCCCAGTCCGCCCTCGAGGAACTGAGCTGACCTACGCTGACGGGGTGACCACACGCTGGCAGGCCGAGAACTCCGCAGACGATTCCGCACGCTACATCGAGCGTTTCGACCGCCTGGCCGAACGCGGTGTGGATCTGCACGGCGAGGCCCGCATGGTCGACGCGGTGGTCTCCCCCGCGTCGAGCATTCTCGACGCAGGATGCGGCACCGGCCGACTCGGCGCGGAGTTGGCCCGACGCGGACACCGGGTGACCGCAGTGGATCTCGATCCGGTTCTGGCCGAGGCAGCGCGCGCACATTCCGAACTCGACGTGCACGTCGCCGATCTGACGACGCTGGATCTCGGCCGGACCTTCGACGCGGCCGTGGCCGCGGGCAACGTACTGGTCTTCATGAAACCCGGAACCGAACGCGCAGCGCTCGAACGCATCTGGGCACACCTGACCGGTGGCGGGGTGTTCGTCGCCGGATTCGCCACCGATCGGGAGTACACCGTCGACATGCTCGACGCGGATCTGGCGGCGGCCGGCTTCGTCCTCGAACACAGATTCGCGACCTGGGATCTGCGGCCCTGGCACGACGACGCGGACTGGGCCGTCACCGTGGCACGCAAGCCCGCTCTGCTGGCCTGATGCGAAACGAATCGAGACCGACCATTGCTGGTCGGCCTCGATCGAACAGAGCGAGCGACGGGATTCGAACCCGTGTGAACGGCTTTGCAGGCCGGTGCCTAGCCACTCGGCCACACCCGCATCACCGATGACGATGCCGTATCGAGTGGGCGCGGCCCACAGTTTCGATCGCCGTGATTCGAACCCCGAGGGTTGGTTCGGACGCCCAGGGGAAGACTGTGCGTCATGAAGGAACACTTGGCCAAGCTGCGAGAATCGTTCTGGTTCATTCCTGCCGTCCTCGGAGTTGTCGCACTCGTGCTCGCGCAGGCACTGGTGAGTCTGGATCGCTACCTGCTGGACACCCGCGTGGATCTGACGGGCTCGCTGCTCTATCACGTGGGTGCCAGCGGTAGCCGCGACATCCTCGGTGCGATCGGCGGGTCGATGCTCGGCGTGGCGGCGACGTCGTTCTCCATCACCATCTCGGTTCTCGCCACCGCCAGCTCCTCGTACGGCCCCCGCCTGGTGCGCAACTTCATGGCCGATCGCGGGAACCAGGTGGTGCTCGGCATCTTCGGTGCCACGTTCCTGTACTCGCTGATGGTGCTGCGGTCGATTCGCTCGATCGAATCCGACGGGTCGGTCTTCGTGCCGGACATCGCCGTGAACGTCGCGGTGGCGCTCGCGGTGGTCGACGTGGGTGTGCTCGTCTACTTCATCCATCACATCGCGCAGTCGATCCAGGTGGCGACGCTGTCCGCCCGCGTCCGGGACGAACTGTCCGAGTCCGTCGACGCGCTCTACCCACCCGAGCAGCCCGCCGATGCGGCATCGGCGGAGGGCATCGTCAAGCCGCCCGTCTACACGACGGTGTTGGCCGAGGAGTCCGGGGTGATCATCGACATCGACGAAAACGGCTTGTTGGACATCGCTGCCGACACCGACACGTTGATCGACATTCATCGAGTACCCGGTGACCATGTCGTTGCCGGTGAACCGCTCGCCGACGTCCTGGCAGATCGCTCGGCAGACATCTCGGCGGACGCGATCGGACGAGTTCGAGGGTCGTTCGACATCGGCACTAGTCGAACACCCCGACACGACATCGCTTTCGCCGTCGAGCAGATGACCGAGATGGCGGTACGCGCTCTGTCGACGGGGGTCAACGATCCGTACACGGCACGCAATGCCATCGACGATCTCACGGTCGGGCTCGTCGCAGTCGTCCAGCGCCCCATGCCCTCTCGTGCTCGTCGCGGCTCCGACGGCACCGTGCGGGTGATCACCCGCCGCGTTGCCGTTCCGTCGTTGATCGACCATGCCCTCGATGCCGTGCGGATCTACGGCACCGGCAGCCCCATGGTGGTGCAGGCAGGCATACGTCTGGCCGAACGAGTGGGTCGCGCGGCACAGTCCTCCGAGAACGTCGATGCCGTACTGACCCAGCTGGACCTGCTGGACCGCGCACTGGCATCCGGCGACACCGACACCGCCCGCACAGTCGAAGCCCGAGAGCAGATCTCGCTCGCCCGCGTGGCGATCACGGATCGAGTTCCGCTCGCAGTACCTCGCGTCGTGATTCGGTAGACGCCGGAAGCGGGCACCGTGGGAGGATGGTCGGTATGCCAGCACCGTCCCCGCTTCCCCTCGATCCCATTGCAGAGGCACACCGCCAGTGGACCAAGCACGGCTGGTCCGAGGCCGCCGACGGTATGGCCGCGGTGACGTCGTTGATGCGTGCGCAGCAGATCATGCTGGCACGGGTCGAGGAAGCGTTGAAGCCGACGGGACTGACCTTTTCGCGCTACGAATTGCTGACGTTGTTGACCTTCACCAAGAACGGCGCTCTTCCGATGGCGAAGGCAAGCGCACGTCTGCAGGTGCATCCCACGAGCGTGACCAACGCTGTCGATCGCCTCGAGTCGGTGGGATACGTTCGACGCATCCCGCATCCGAGCGATCGGCGCACCACGCTGGTCGAAATCACCGAGCAGGGACGCACGTTGGCGGTCGAGGCCACCGAGCGCCTGAACTCACTGGTGTTCGCACGCCCCGGGCTGGCGCGTGACAAGTTGATGGCGCTCGTTCGGATCCTGGCGGAACTGCGTTCGGATGCAGGCGATTTCGACAGTGATGACATAACCACATCGTTCTGAGTTCGATGGTGACTCGTCACAAGACAATGGCACACCCGTACCGTTCGTGATCCAATTGCACTGGGAACAGGGCGGAGTCGAGCTGCTGAAGGGCGGGGCGGGGTACTGGTGTTGGGGG
>NZ_NOYB01000027.1:0-31793 GCF_002258235.1 Rhodococcus sp. 06-470-2
CACGCAAAACGCTCGGCTGGAAAACTCCAGCCGAGCGTTTACGTGATCTACTGACAGGCATCTGACCATCAGGTGTTGCGAGGACCCCTAGAATCCGCCATCGACGGAGCGGGCCGTTGGTGTGTGCGGTTCTCTACGCTTCCGGCTCGAACGGCTGCAGCGCCGAGAGTTCACCCGGCAGTGCGTTCACGTGCACCACGCCGAGTCGCTGCGTGGCCCGGGTGAGGGCAACGTACAGATCGTTCATGCCTTTGACCGAATCGTTCACTATGGCACCGGGTTCGACGATCAGCACCGAGTCGAACTCGAGTCCCTTGGCATCCTTGACAGTCGACACGGTGACCAGTTCCGAGGCCAGATGGCGGAATCGGTCGACGTGGTCTGCGGGAACCAGCACCGCGCTCAGGCCCGGGCGCGGGTGATCGGCCACTCGCTTCTCCACCGCGGTGACCAGATCTGCCGCTGCCACCCGTTGAGCCCACGGCCGGGTTCCGGTGCTGCGGATGGACCGCGGCTCGGACTGCTCGGGATCGATGGCAGCCAACACATCGTGTGCCACGGCCATGATCTCGGACGGTGTTCGGTAGTTCACCGTCAGTTCGGTCAGCTTCCAGCGCTTGGCGACATACGGTTCGAGAACCGAACCCCACGACGAGGTTCCGGCGGGATCACCGGTCTGCGCCGTATCGCCCACCAGTGTCATCCACCGATTCGGTATGCGCCGCATCACCATTCGCCACGCCATCGCAGACAGTTCCTGCGCCTCGTCGACGATCACGTGCCCGTAGGTCCACGTTCGGTCACCGGCGGCCCGTTCGGCCGTCGTGAGTCGCTGACCCGAATTCTGCCGTCGTGCAAGCTGATCGGCATCGATGAGGTCGTAGGCCATCAGGATCTCCGGATCGAGCTCGTCCTCTAGGTCCTGAGGTGCCGAACCGGTCAGGATGTCCAGGGCACCCTGAGCGTCGGCGATCTGGCCGCGCCATTGTCGTTGCGCCTGTTCACGTTCGGCTGCGTCGTCGACGCCGAGCAGTTCGGCGAGCTCGTCGAGCAGGGGAGCGTCGGCCGACGAGAAGCCGTTGCCCCGACGGACGAGTGCCTCACGCTCCGCCTCATCGAGCGCAGGCGCGGCCGACGCGATCTTCTCGGGAGATGCGTAGAGGTCGCGGAGAACCTGCTGGGGAGACAGATCCGGCCACAGTTCGTCCACGGCGGCCATGACGTCCTGATCCTCGCGCATCTCGTCGCGCATGTCCGCGATGTCGTCGGCGCTGAGCAGGCTGGACCCGTCGACGAGATTCTGCCCGAGTTTCGCTGCCAGCTGGTTGGCCAACTGGTCGATGACCGAGGACACGAACAGCGGCCGAGCCAGGTTGTGCGGTCGCCGGGACGAGCGAGCGCGACCACGAGCCCTGGTGACGATCTTTCGATCGAGCGTGATGTCGTAGGTGTCGAACTTCAGTCGACGGGGCTGCGCGGGGACTTCCTGACGGTCGCGTACCGCCTGGGTCAGCACCTCGACCATCGACAGTCTGCCCTTGACCTCGGTGGCCAGGGCCGAATCTTCCCGTTGCGCACGAACTCCCGGGTAGAGGTCACCGATCGTGGACAGCAGGACGCCCGTCTCGCCGAGTGACGGCAGCACCTGCCCGATGTAATCGAGGAACGTGGCGTTGGGTCCGATGATCAGCACACCGCTCTTACCGAGCTGCTGGCGGTAGGTGTAGAGCAGGTACGCGGCGCGGTGCAGCGCGACGGCTGTCTTGCCGGTGCCCGGTCCGCCCTGAACCACCAACACGCTGCGGTGCTGCGACCGGATGATCGCGTCCTGCTCGCTCTGGATCGTCTCGACGATGTCGTTCATCTGACCAGTACGTGCGGCATCGAGAGCGGACAGCAGCGCACCTTCGCTCGCGACACCGCCTGCCACGGCGGCATCGCTCGACGATCGGGCAGAGTTCAGGTCGAGAAATTCGTCGGCGATCGACGTCACTCGACGACCACGGGTGCGAATGTGTCTGCGCCGCAACACGTTTTCGGGTGCGGCGGGTGTGGCCAGGTAGAACGGCCGGGCCATCGGTGCTCGCCAGTCCAACAGTAGAGTCTCGTAGTCGTTCTTGTCGTCGAGAATTCCGACGCGGCCGATGTAGCGCTCGGGCCGATCGTCGACCTTGGGGTCGAGGGACTCGGGATCGAGGTCGATGCGCCCGAAGCACAGTCCGTTCTCGGCCGCGTCGTACTTGGCGATGTCCTCGGTGTACATCTGGTTGAACGATTCGCGTTCGCTCCGGGCCTGCGGGGTGCCGCCGGTCTCGAGCAGCACTGCGCGCAATCGGTTCGCGGCGTATTCGCGTAACGCGTCGAGCTGCGTGTAGAGCCGCGTCAGATGCGCTTGCTCGAAGTCTTCTTCGATCGGCACATCGGGGTTCGTCGATGTGTGGCCGTCGTCCGGCAAAGGGTCTCCTCGGGAGTTCGGCCGAGGCGAAGATATCGCCTCGAAATCAGCCAGAGCAGTCTACGTCGCACAACGGCCCTGCCGCAGAACCGCTGGTTCCGGGGCAGGGCCGCATCTGTCGTTCGTGCTGTCGCGAGGAACTACTTCGCGTACTGCTGCAGCTTCTTGTCCAAGTTCTTCTGAGCCTTGGCGACTCGCTTCTCGAGCTTGGCGCGAGCTTGCTCGGTCACCTTCTCGAGTTCCTTGCTCTGCTTCTCGGCGCGCTTGCGGGCGCGCTTGCTCAGCGTCTCGACGCGATCGGACGCCAGATCGGCCCACGTGACCCCGCGCTTCTGTGCTTCGTCGGCGAGGACGGAACCCTTCTCGGCGGCCAGATCGGCGAGCTTGGACGCGCGCTTCTGCGCGACATCGGCCAATTCACTGCGACGATCGGCGGCGACGTCGACGAGCTTGGAGCCGCGCTTCTGCGCGAGCTCCGCCAGGTCGGTTCCGCGATGCGCTGCCTTGTCGGCGAGCTTGGAGCCGCGCTTCTGCGCCTCGTCGGCCAAGTCGCTGCCGCGGTCGGCGGCGAGCTCGGCCAGCATGGATCCACGCTTCTGTGCTTCCTCGGCGAGCACGGATCCCTTGTCGGCGGCCAGGTGAGCCCAGCGGTTCAGTGCCGGCTGAGCGACGTCGGCCAGCTCCGAGCCCTTGTCGGTGGCGATGTCGGCGAGCTTGGCCAACTTGGGCTGGGCGGCGTCGGCGAACTTGGCCAGCTTCGGCTGTGCGGCCTCGGCGAGATCGGCACTGCGGCTTGCGGCGATCGACGCGATTTCCTTGACACGCTCACCGGTCTCGTGGGTGGAGTGCCCGGGCAGTGCCGAGACGACGCTCTCCTGCGCGCGACGCGCTGCTCGCTTGCTCCGCCATGCCACGGACGGCTTGCCCTCGGTGTCGACGGCTGCGATGAGCAGTCCGCCGAGCAGGCTCAGGTTCTTGAAGAAATGGATACGCTGCGCAGCCTTCGCCTCCGGGTCGGTCTCGTTCCAGAAGGCATGTCCGGCGAGCGTCGTCGGGACGAGACTTCCGGCGAGGGCGAGAGAGGCGATCCGCGGTGCCTTGCCGGTGGCCAGCAGAATGCCGCCGGCAACCTGGATTCCGCCGTTGATGCGGACCAGCGTCTCCGGGTCGTTCGGCACGTTCGCAGTGACGTCGTTGGGGAGGGCGTCCTTGCTCTGCTCGATCAGCGGAGTGGCGACCTGCGCCTTGCCGGTGGGATTACGGAGTGCGTCGACGCCCCCTGCGATGAAGATCGTAGACATCAGCGGACGGGCGATACGGCGGACCAGCATTGACAGCCTCCTGCGTAGTTTCTCGTGTCATCGGCGGTGGAACGTTGGACGGCACGGCGATCCGAAAACCTACCGCTGTGCGTCCTTTTGTCACACTATTCATACCCCGTGGTTCGCGGTCTCAAGCACGCCGATCGTCACCAACCGCGGGCGCGCCATTCGTCCAGGTGAGGGCGCTCGGCCCCGAGCGTCGTGTCCTTTCCGTGGCCCGGGTAGACGACGGTCTCGTCGTCGTAGCGGTCGAACAATTTCGCCGTCACGTCGTCGAGCAAGCGGGTGAAATCCTCGGGGCTGCCGGTCTTGCCCACGCCACCGGGAAAGAGTGAATCTCCGGTGAAGAGGTGGGTTCGAGCGCCGTCGGCATCGGTCAGTGCGAGGGCGATCGAGCCGGGGGTGTGTCCGGTCAGGTGCACAACATCGAACGTGAGCTCGCCCACCGACACGGTGTCTCGATCGGCCAGCAGTCGGTCCGGCGTGACGGGCAGCGGCTCGGCATCGAGTTCGTGGGCTGCCGTCGGCGAGTCGGTACCGCCGGCGATGTCCGCCAGCGCCTGCCAGTGGTCGGCGTGCTGGTGAGTCGTCACGATGAGTGAGAGCGTCGGCGCGTTCTCGTCGATGAGCGACGAGATGCGGTCGGCCTCGTTGGCGGCGTCGATCAGAACCGACTGACCTGTCGCGGAACAGACGACGAGGTAAGTGTTGTTGTCCATGGGGCCGACCGACATCTTGGTGATCGTCGCTCCGGGAATCGTTCGCCGCTGCGGCTGCGAACCCTGCGAGACGACGCCGGTGTAGTTGTCATCGATGACCATGAGGTGCTCGTCCATTTCGAGGACGCTACCGTCGTCGACGGCACGATGGGCGGCGGGGTCGCGGACGTGGAAAAGTCTGTCGGTGCCTGGATCTACCATTGCAACCGGGTGAGGTTCGTCCCTCACCGCAACAGGTTTTCGACGTGGGGTCCACGGTTACACGACGTGTGACCGATGCGTCGGCATCACACGTCATCACGCGACTCGAAGGTCATGCAGTGCTGCTGCGCAGCAACTCGGCTGGACGTGCTCGTTCGGAAAGAAGGGAACACAGTGGCGGATCGCCTGATAGTGCGAGGTGCGCGGGAGCACAATCTGCGAGGAGTCGACATAGACCTGCCTCGGGATGCGCTGATCGTGTTCACGGGTCTGTCCGGATCGGGCAAATCCTCTCTCGCCTTCGACACGATCTTCGCCGAAGGGCAGCGTCGCTACGTGGAGTCGCTGTCCGCATACGCGCGGCAGTTCCTCGGACAGATGGACAAGCCGGACGTCGACTTCATCGAGGGCCTGTCGCCTGCGGTCTCCATCGATCAGAAGTCGACCAACCGCAACCCGCGTTCGACGGTGGGCACCATCACCGAGGTCTACGACTACCTCCGTCTGTTGTACGCGCGTGCGGGAACGGCTCACTGCCCCGTGTGTGGCGAACAGATCGCGAAGCAGACTCCCCAGCAGATCGTCGATCAGGTGCTGGACATGGAGGAGGGCCTGAAGTTCCAGGTGCTCGCCCCGGTGGTGCGCACCCGCAAGGGCGAGTTCGTCGACCTGTTCGATTCGCTGAACACTCAGGGCTACTCACGTGTTCGCGTCGACGGCGTCGTGCATCAGCTCACGAGCCCGCCGGTGCTCAAGAAGCAGGAAAAGCACGACATCGAGGTCGTCGTCGACCGCCTGACCGTCAAGTCGAGTTCGAAGCAGCGCCTGACCGACTCGGTGGAAACCGCCCTGCGATTGGCCGACGGCATCGTGGTCCTCGATTTCGTCGATCGTGACGAGAACGCATCGGACCGTGAGCGCCGGTTCTCCGAGAAGCTCGCGTGCCCCAACGGTCACCCGTTGTCCATCGACGATCTCGAACCGCGGTCGTTCTCCTTCAACTCGCCGTACGGTGCGTGCCCGGATTGCGTCGGCCTCGGCGTGCGCAAGGAGGTCGACCCGGAACTGGTCGTTCCCGACGGCGATCTCAGCCTCGCGGACGGTGCCATTGCACCGTGGTCGATGGGCCAGACGTCGGAGTACTTCGGCCGCCTGCTGTCCGGGCTCGCCGACGCCATGGGGTTCGATCTGAACGCGCCGTGGAACAAGTTGCCCGCCAAGGTCAAGCGCGCGGTCCTCGAGGGCAGCGACCACCAGGTGCACGTGAAGTACAAGAACCGCTACGGCCGCACGCGGTCGTACTACGCCGAGTTCGAGGGTGTGATGCCGTTCCTGCACCGTCGGTTGGAGCAGACCGAGTCCGAGCAGATGAAGGAACGCTACGACGGCTACATGCGCGACGTGCCGTGTCCCACCTGCAACGGTGCCAGGCTGCGGCCCGAAATCCTGTCGGTGACGATCTCCGCGGGCGACTTCGGGCCGAAGTCGATCGCCGAGGTGTGCGAGTTGTCGATCGCCGACACCGCAGATTTCCTGAACAGCCTCACCCTGGGTCGCCGCGAGGAGGCAATCGCAGGTCAGGTTCTCAAGGAGGTGCAAGCTCGTCTCGGTTTCCTGCTGGACGTCGGTCTGGAGTATCTGTCACTGGCCAGGACCGCCGGCTCGCTGTCCGGTGGCGAGGCCCAGCGCATTCGACTCGCCACCCAGATCGGATCGGGACTCGTCGGCGTTCTCTACGTCCTCGACGAGCCGTCGATCGGGCTGCATCAGCGTGACAACCGCCGGCTCATCGACACGCTGACCCGGCTGCGTGACCTCGGGAACACGTTGATCGTCGTCGAGCACGACGAGGACACCATCCGCACCTCGGATTGGATAGTCGACATCGGTCCGTTGGCGGGTGAGCACGGCGGACGCGTCGTGCACAGCGGTTCGTACGAGGACCTGCTGACCAACGACGAATCGCTGACCGGTGCGTACCTGTCCGGGCGGATGGAGATTCCGCTGCCCGACACCCGCCGGGTCGTGGACAAGAAGCGTCAGGTCACCGTGGTCGGAGCCCGCGAACACAACCTCCGCGGCATAGACGTCAGCTTTCCGCTCGGCGTACTGACCTCGGTCACAGGGGTGTCGGGTTCGGGCAAGTCCACCCTCGTCAACGACATCCTCGCGACGGTGATGGCGAACAAGCTCAACGGTGCCCGTCAGGTTCCAGGGAGGCACACGCGCATCAACGGCCTCGATCAGCTCGACAAGCTCGTGCGGGTGGATCAGTCGCCGATCGGACGCACGCCACGCTCGAACGCCGCAACGT
Organism: Rhodococcus sp. 06-470-2; assembly: GCF_002258235.1. Classification (NCBI taxonomy): domain Bacteria; kingdom Bacillati; phylum Actinomycetota; class Actinomycetes; order Mycobacteriales; family Nocardiaceae; genus Rhodococcus; species Rhodococcus sp. 06-470-2. Next base: position 7,012 of record NZ_NOYB01000027.1, read on the forward strand.
ACACCGGGGTGTTCGACAAGATCCGCACGTTGTTCGCGGCGACCACCGAGGCCAAGGTGCGCGGCTACCAGCCCGGCCGATTCTCGTTCAACGTCAAGGGCGGCCGGTGCGAGGCGTGCTCGGGAGACGGCACACTCAAGATCGAGATGAACTTCTTGCCGGACGTCTACGTTCCGTGCGAGGTCTGTGAGGGTGCGCGGTACAACCGCGAGACACTCGAGGTGCATTACAAGGGCAAGACCATCGCCGAGGTCCTGGACATGCCGATCGAGGAGGCTGCCGACTTCTTCGAGGCGATTACCTCGATTCACCGCTACCTCAAGACGCTCGTCGAGGTCGGTCTCGGGTACGTCCGCCTCGGCCAACCGGCAACGACGCTGTCCGGCGGCGAAGCGCAACGCGTCAAACTGGCCGCGGAACTGCAGAAGCGCTCGACCGGCCGCACGGTCTACATTCTCGACGAACCGACCACCGGCCTGCACTTCGAGGACATCCGCAAGCTGCTCGGCGTCGTGAACGGCCTGGTGGACAAGGGCAACACGGTGATCGTGATCGAGCACAATCTGGACGTCATCAAGGTCTCGGACTGGGTCATCGACATGGGCCCCGAAGGTGGTTCCGGAGGCGGAATGGTTGTGGCGCAAGGTGATCCGGAGGCCGTTGCGGCCGTTTCCGAAAGCTACACCGGCAAGTTCCTACAGGAGGCGCTCACCCGCGAGTCGGTGGTCGCTCCTCCGGTGAAGACGGCTCCGAAGAAGCGCAGGCCTCGCAAGGTCGCCGCCGTCCGATGAGTGGAGCAGCCCGATAGAGGCACCCGCCGGATTCACACCCCGGCAACGACGAAGCCGCATCCGGTGCTCACCGGATGCGGCTTCGTGCTTCTGTCGACTTCGCCGGCGTTCTGCTCAGTGCACCGGGCCGGTGTACTTCTCGCCCGGGCCCTTTCCCGGCTCGTCCGGGTGGGCCGATGCTTCCCGGAATGCGCGCTGCAGTGCCTGCAATCCGTCGCGAATGGGCCCGGCATGGGGGCCGAGGTATTCCACCGATGCGGTGACCAGGCCGGCCAGTGCGGTGATGACGCGTCGTGCCTCGTCGAGGTCCAGGTAGGGGCTCTCCGCGGGATCCGGCTCGGAGAGTCCCAGCTTCTCGGCCGCAGAACTCATCAGCATCACCGCAGCGCGGCTGATCACCTCCACAGCGGGGACCTCGGCGAGTTCACGGACTTCGGGCTCGGCACCCAGGGGATCGGCGCCTGCGGAATCGTCGGGATTGGGGGAGCTGGTCATGCCTACGAGAATCCCACGCCTCCCGCTGGGGAGAGCATCGGGTATCCGCAGAGAAGGGGCCGACACCGCTCGATTGTTCGATTCGGGAATCTGCTGGTAGTGTGACTCGACGACCGTCTTCGGCGTGCGCTCCTCGATGGAGTTCACCGCACGGAGGCAGCAAGTGGAGCCCGACTCCCACCGGCACGTAGCCTTCAACAAGTTACTTCCGGTCCGGTCGCACGATGGAGATCCTCACAGATTTCCTGCGTGCTTCCTCCCAGTGAGGAGACTGTACGACGATAGTTGTCGTGCTGGTCGACCGGTCGACATCGGGCCCTGCTATCGGATCACACCGAGAGCAGGGTTTTTTCGTTGCAGTGGTACGCACCGCTGCAGGGAATGTCGAGGATCGACGGCGACGGGCTGTGCCAGTGGCAGGCGGTCGGGTTACACACCACACCGCACTACCTAGGAGGCCCCATCAGCACTGAGACCCGCATCAACGATCGCATCCGAGTTCCCGAGGTCCGGCTTGTCGGACCGGGCGGTGAACAGGTGGGGATCGTGCGTGTTGAAGATGCACTCCGCTTGGCTCTCGAAGCCGACCTCGATCTTGTAGAAGTAGCTCCCGACGCACGTCCGCCGGTCTGCAAGATCATGGACTACGGGAAGTTCAAGTACGAGGCTGCGCAGAAGGCGCGCGAATCGCGCAAGAACCAGACGCTCACCGTCATCAAGGAGCAGAAGCTCCGTCCCAAGATCGACGCGCACGACTACGAGACGAAGAAGCGCAACGTCGTTCGCTTCCTCGAAGCCGGCTCGAAGGTCAAGGTCACCATCATGTTCCGTGGCCGCGAGCAGTCGCGTCCCGAACTCGGCTTCCGGCTGCTGCAGCGCCTGGGCGCGGACGTCGCGGAGCTCGGCTTCGTGGAGACCTCGGCCAAGCAGGACGGCCGCAACATGACGATGGTGCTGGCACCGCACAAGGGTGCCAAGACTCGCGTCAAGGCACAGGAGAGCGCAGCGGCTCCGCCCGCCCAGCGCGCACCGGCCCCCGCGCCGGAACAGCCCGCCGACGCAGCCCCGGCTGCCGAGGCACCGGCCGCAGCAGCTCCGGCTACTCCGGCGCAGACCAACTGAGCCTCGCGCTCTACCAGTAAGACAGCCCTACACCTGCTTCGGTGCACAGCTTTTCCGTGGCGATGTACGGCTGTGCCATGCAACACCGAAGAGCTATCAGAAGAAGAAGAGGATTTCATGCCCAAGCAGAAGACCCACAGTGGTGCCAAGAAGCGATTCAAGGTGTCCGGCAGCGGCAAGATCCTGCGCCAGAAGGCCGGCCGTCGCCACCTGCTCGAGCACAAGCCCACCAAGGTGACTCGTCGCCTCGATGGTGTTGCCGTCGTCAAGAAGCCCGACGTACCGCGGATCAAGCGCCTGCTCGGCATCTGATCTGGACCGGCCGCCGACCGATAGCGGTCGGCTTCATCCCATTACCATTCGGGGTTTCACAAGCCCCCAGATCGACAGGATTTACCAGTGGCACGCGTAAAAAGGGCCGTCAACGCCCAGAAGAAGCGCCGTTCGATTCTCGAAGCGTCCAAGGGCTACCGCGGACAGCGCTCACGTCTGTACACCAAGGCCAAGGAGCAGCAGCTCCACTCGCTGACCTACGCCTACCGGGACCGCCGCGCGCGTAAGGGTGACTTCCGCAAGCTGTGGATCACGCGTATCAACGCTGCAGCTCGGGCCAACGACATCACGTACAACCGCTTCGTCCAGGGCCTCAAGGCCGCGGGCGTCGAGGTCGATCGCAAGATTCTCGCCGAGCTCGCCGTGTCGGATGCTGCGGCGTTCGCAAGCCTGGTCGCCATCGCCAAGGCTGCACTGCCTGCCGATGTCAACGCTCCGGCCGGAGAAGCAGCCTGAGCGAGTCGACGTACGACGACTCAACACCGAAACGGCCCGTGGATTCGCTGACCGAGCGAACTCCGCGGGTCGTTTCGGCCGTCAAGCTCGCTCGAGCCGCGGAACGCAAGAAGACCGGGTTGTTTCTCGCCGAAGGCTTCAACGCGGTGTCCGAGGCGGCGCGGTCCCGGTTGATTCGTGAGCTCTTCTACACCGCCGATGCCCGCGAGCGCCACCACGACCTCATCGCGTCCGTCGAGGCCGGTGGCGCACGAGTTCATCCGATCACCGACCGTGCTGCAAAGGCGCTGTCCGACACCGTCACCCCGCAGGGCCTGATCGCGGTCACCGAGTTGGTCGACGTCCCGATCGACCGCGCGTTGGCCGGAACACCGCGGCTGGTGGCCGTACCGGTGGAGATGGCCGAGCCGGGCAATGCCGGGACGGTCATTCGCGTCGCCGACGCAGCCGGAGCGGATTCGGTCGTTCTGTTGGGCGACTCGGTGGACCCCCACAACGGCAAATGCGTCCGCGCATCGGCCGGCAGCGTGTTCCATCTCCCCATCGCTCGGGAGCGGTCGATCGAGTCCGGAATCGATGCGTTGCGCGGAGCGGGTCTGACCATCGTCGCCACGGCCGCCGACGGCGAAGTGGACTTGGACGACGCCGATGAGCTCCTCGTGCAACCGACCGCGTGGTTGTTCGGCAACGAGGCGCACGGGCTGCCCGAGTTCGTGACGCGCAATGCCGATCACCGCATTCGAATCCCGATCCACGGCCGTGCCGAGAGCCTCAACCTGGCCACCGCCGCGGCGATCTGCCTGTACGCGAGTGCCCGAGTGCAGCGACGCTCCGAAACTTCGTGAGCGCGTCTCGCCTAGGATCGATACCTGTCTGCTCCGCGCAGGAGTGAAGCCTGCGCAACGACCCTTCGTGGCAGACACCGACTATTACTCGAGGAGTGCAGCTGTCGTGGCGAAGAAAGATGTCGGAACCGAGCCGGTGGATCCGAGCGTTCTCGAGGAGTCCGCGCTCGGATCCGCAGTGGACTCGGCCGAGCAGGCGTTCGCCGACGCGTCGGACCTCGATGCTCTGACCAAGGTCAAGATCGACCATGTGGGCGGCAAGGCACCGTTGGCACTGGCACAGCGCGCACTCGGGTCGATCCCGGGGGACCAGAAGGCGGACGCGGGCAAACGCGTCAAGGCAGCGCGTGACCGAGTGCAGAAGGCCTTCGACGAGCGCCGCGCCGTGCTGTCGGCCGAGCGTGATGCCGCCATCCTGGTCGCGGAAACCATCGACGTCACCCTGCCGACCGACCGAGCTCCCGTCGGTGCCAGGCACCCCATCACGATCATTTCCGAACAGGTAGCCGACGTCTTCGTCGCTATGGGCTGGGAAGTCGAAGAAGGACCCGAGGTCGAGACCGAGCACTTCAATTTCGATGCGCTCAACTTCCTGCCCGACCACCCGGCACGCACGATGCAGGACACGTTTCACATCGCACCGGAAGGTTCGCGGCAGGTACTGCGCACCCATACCTCACCGGTGCAGGTCCGGTCGATGCTCTCGCGCGAGGTTCCGATCTACGTCGTGTGCCCGGGACGGACGTTTCGCACGGATGAACTCGATACGACGCACACTCCGGTCTTCCACCAGGTCGAGGGTCTTGCCATCGACAAGGGCCTGACCATGGCGCACCTGCGCGGCACACTCGATGCGTTCGCCAAGGCGTTGTTCGGCAACGACACCCGTACTCGCATGCGACCCAACTACTTCCCGTTCACCGAGCCGTCCGCCGAGGTCGACGTGTGGTTCCCGAAGAAGAAGGGCGGGGCCGGTTGGGTCGAGTGGGGTGGCTGCGGAATGGTCAACCCGAAGGTGTTGCAGGCCAGCGGCATCGACCCCGAGGTCTACACCGGATTCGCGTTCGGAATGGGTCTCGAGCGGACGCTGCAGTTCCGCAACGACATCCCGGACATGCGTGACATCGTCGAGGGCGACATCAGGTTCACGTTGCCCTTCGGTGTTCAGGCCTGACGGAAGTTTCCCACCCGCCCCACTTCTTCACGGATACAAGAAAGAGCTGAGCACACGTGCGAGTCCCACAATCCTGGCTGACCGAGGTCCTGCACGCGGGGACTCCCGACTGGGCCGTCTCGCCCGAGGAGCTCGATGCCGGTTTCGTGCGGGTCGGGTTCGAGGTCGAGGAACTCGACTCGCTGGACAACGTGACCGGCCCATTGGTGGTGGGTCGGGTGAGTTCGATCGAGGAGCTGACCGAGTTCAAGAAGCCGATTCGCTTCTGCCTGGTGGACGTCGGCGGTGACGAGCCGCAGGAAATCGTGTGCGGTGCCAGGAACTTCGCCGAGGGTGACCTGATCGTGGCGGCTCTGCCGGGCAGCGTTCTGCCCGGGGGATTCGCCATCGCGTCGCGCAAGACCTACGGCCGCAACTCCAACGGCATGATTTGCTCGACGCTCGAACTGGGGTTGGGTAAGGATCACTCCGGAATCCTGGTGCTGCCCGAGGGCACGGCCGCTCCTGGCGACGACGCCAAAGCTGTTCTCGGCCTACAGGACTCGGTCATCGAGCTCAACGTGACCCCCGATCGCGGGTACGCCTTCTCGGTCCGTGGCCTCGCCCGTGAGCTGGCCTGCAGTTTCGATCTCCCCTTCGTGGATCCGGCGCGGACGGTTCCCACCGAGGTCACCGGTGACGCGTGGCCGGTCACCGTCGAACCGAACTCGGGCGCATCGCGATTCGCGCTGCGCAAGATCGTCGGCATCGATCCGACCGCGACCACGCCTTGGTGGATGCAGCGTCGACTTCTGCTGGCCGGTGTGCGCCCGATCTCGGCTGCCGTCGATGTCACCAACTACGTGCTGCACGAGCTCGGGCAGCCGCTGCACGCGTTCGATGCGTCCAAGCTCGACGGCGACCTCGTCGTCCGCCGCGCGAATGCGGGGGAGAAGCTGACCACCCTGGACGGCGTCGAGCGGGCTCTCGATCCCGAGGATGTCGTCATCGCCGACGGATCGGGAGCGATCTCGTTGGCGGGCGTCATGGGCGGCGCGTCCACCGAAGTCGACGATTCGACCACCGAGGTCGTGCTCGAAGCAGCGTCGTTCGATCCGCTCGCGGTGTTCCGCACCGGTCGTCGTCACAAACTCTCCAGCGAGGCCAGCAAGCGTTTCGAGCGGACCGTGGATTCGGCACTGCCGGTGGCGGCGCTCGATCGGGCCGCACAGTTGCTGGTCGAGATCGCCGGTGGCCGGATCGAGCCCGTGTTGACCGATATCGGCGAGGCCGCCCAGTACCCCACGATCACGATGGACTTCGACCTCCCTGATCGAATCGCCGGAGTGCAGTACCCGAACGGCACCGCTGCCCGTCGGTTGACGCAGATCGGCTGCGGGGTCGAGGTGTCGGTCGACGACGGCGGACACGGCCAGCTCATCGTCACCCCGCCGTCCTGGCGACCGGATCTGGTGCAGCGCGCCGACCTGGTGGAAGAGGTGTTGCGCCTCGAAGGGCTCGAACAGATCCCCTCGGTACTGCCGTCGGCCCCGGGCGGTCGTGGCCTCACCGCCGAACAGAAGCGCAGGCGCGCCGTCGGTAAGGCACTCGCGTTCTCCGGGTACGTCGAGGTGCTGCCTCCGGTGTTCTTGCCCAAGGGTGTGTTCGACACGTGGGGACTCGACGCGGACGATCCGCGGCGCGCGACCACCTCGGTGCTCAATCCGCTCGAGGCCGATCGTCCCGAGCTCGCGACCACAGTGCTTCCGGGTTTGCTCGAGATGCTGAGCAGGAACATCGCCCGCGGCCAGCGAGACGTCTCGCTGTTCGGCATTGCTCAGGTGGTGCTTCGACACGACGCCACCGCTGCGGTGGACGCGTTGCCGGTCGATCGTCGTCCGACCGACGACCAGATCGCCATGCTTCGCGGTTCGTTGCCGGCGCAGCCGGTGCATGTGGGCATGGTGCTCACCGGTCAGCGTGAATTGTCGGGTCCCTGGGGTCCCGGTCGCGCGGCCGAGGCCGCCGATGCCTTCGCAGCGGTGCGTACCGTTGCCGAGGCGTCCGGGGTGCACGTCGATCTTCGTGCAGCACAGCATCTTCCGTGGCATCCGGGTCGGTGCGCGGAGGTCTTGCTCGACGGCGAGGTCGTCGGGTACGCGGGCGAGTTGCATCCGGCGGTGCTGGAGCGGGCGGGCTTGCCGCCGCGCACGTGTGCCGCCGAGTTGAGTCTGAGCGCTCTTCCCGTCGTCGAATCGCTCCCTGCCCCCGAGGTGTCGCCGTATCCGGCGGTGTTGCAGGACGTGGCCGTGGTGGTCGACGCGTCCGTACCTGCGGCGTCGGTGCAAGCTGCACTCACGATCGGCGGTGGCGACCTGCTCGAGTCGATTCGTTTGTTCGACGTCTACGAGGGCGAACAGGTCGGTGAGGGTCGTAAGTCCCTGGCGTTCGCGTTGCGATTCCGCGGAGCCGACGGCACCTTGACCGAGGATCAGGCGACGGCTGCCCGCGATTCGGCGGTCGAAGCGGCATCGAAGGCCGTCGGAGCGCAGTTGCGCAGTTGACTCAGCGCAGTTGCGCAGTTGACTCAGCGCAGTTGCGCAGTTGACTCAGCGCAGTTGCGCAGTTGACTCAGCGCAGTTGCGCAGCGGACTCGGCGCCGCTGCGCAGTTGGATCCGTGCACGCCCGGGCTCGGGTGTCCGTAGCGTGGAGTCACGAGTGGCCACAGGTGACGGGAGCAGCGCATGAGTGAATTCGGGACAGACGGTACGGCGACGGATGTGCAGGTGATCGAGCAGATCCTCGCTGCAGTGTCGGGTCGTCCGCGGTTGGCCCCGGTGGCGGCTGCCGCGGCGGCTCTGGCGGCCGAGCTGGGTACTGCAGATCCGGAGCCGGTCACCCCCGATCGTGGAGGCCCACCCGGAACGGTCCCCGACGTCGACGTCCCGCAGGTGACCAAGCCGCGGATCGACCAGCCGCTCGGTGATCCACCGCCGGGGGCTCCGCTCGGTGGCACGGTACCGGGAATCATCGACGCGGAATTGGTCGAGGACCTGCCCGGCGGTGCCGGATACGGTTCCGGTGCGGTGAGCGCTCCGATCGGTGACTTCACCGATTCGGGGGTGCCGACGTGGGACGGTGTGCGAGACAGGGTCGAACAGCGCGCGGGCACAGCCGTCGGCGCAGAGGAGTTGGACCGTGAGTCGAGGGCGGGCCGTGACCTCGATGAGCAGTGGAACGAACGGCAGGAAGCGGGCCGCAGGAAGCTCGACGAGATCCGCAAGTCCATGGGTGGACGCTGACACACCGGACCCGTTCATGAATGAGCTTGCATGATGCTGCATAATAAACCGCATGATTACTTCGGAGGCGACGCCGCGGCGCGTCGCGGTCGCGGGTGCCAGCGGATACGCCGGCGGTGAGATTCTCAGGCTGCTGCTCGGGCATCCGGGAGTGCGCGACGGTTCGTTGATCATCGGCTCTCTGACTGCGGGCGGCAACGCGGGCGCGACGCTGGGTGAATTCCATCCCCACCTGTTGCCGCTGGCAGATCGCGTTCTCGGTCCCACCACTGTCGACGAACTCGCCGGGCACGATGTAGTGTTCCTCGGCCTCCCACACGGCAAGTCCGCCGAGCTCGCACTGCAGCTGCCCGATTCCGTGCTGATCATCGATTGCGGTGCCGACTTTCGCCTCACCGACGGTGCGGCTTGGGAGAAGTACTACAAGAGTCCTCACGCGGGCAGTTGGCCGTACGGCCTGCCGGAGCTGCCGGGTGGCCGCGAGCGGCTCGTCGGTGCCACCCGCATCGCCGTTCCCGGGTGCTACCCGACGGTGTCGTCTCTCGCGCTCGCGCCCGCGGTCGCCGCAGGCATCATCGAGCCTCGCGTCAATATCGTTGCCGTGAGCGGTACCTCGGGTGCCGGTCGCGCTCCCAAGGCCGATCTTCTGGGTTCGGAGGTGATGGGTTCGGTTCGGGCGTACGCGGTTGCCGGCGCGCATCGCCACACTCCCGAGATCGTGCAGAACCTCTCGGCCGTCGCCGGTAGCGCTGTTGCGGTGTCCTTCACGCCGGTTCTCGCGCCGATGCCGCGCGGGATCCTCGCCACTTGTACCGCGGTCACCACTGCAACGCAGGCACAGGCCGTCGAGGTGTACGAAAAGGCATACGCCGCAGAGCCGTTCGTGCACGTGCTGCCGGCCGGCCGGCTTCCGCAGACCGGTTCGGTCATCGGATCGAACGCCGTGCAGATGAGCGTGTCGGTCGATGCAGACGCCGGCTTGCTCGTCGTGATCGCGGCCATCGACAATCTGGCCAAGGGCACGGCGGGAGCAGCAGTCCAATCCATGAATCTCGCACTGGGAATCACCGAGACCGAGGGTCTCTCTACCGTAGGAGTAGCACCATGAGCAGCGTCGGGAGCCAGGCGGAGGCCGTCGGTACGGTTGCGGGCAAGCTCGTGCGCACACAGGGTGTCACCGCTCCCGCGGGTTTCCGCGCCGCCGGTATTCCGGCCGGTATCAAGGCAAGTGGCAAGTCCGATCTGGCCTTGGTGTTCAACGAGGGCCCCGATTTCGCTGCGGCGGGTGTGTTCACCCGCAACAAGGTCAAGGCAGCGCCCGTGTTGTGGTCGCAGCAGGTGCTCTCCACCGGACGGCTGCGTGCGGTGATTCTCAATTCCGGTGGTGCCAACGCCTGCACGGGTGCGCCGGGCTTTCAGGATTCGCACCGCACGGCCGAGGAAGTGGCGTCGGCACTGAGCAATTGGGGTTCGGAGACCGGGGCGATCGAGGTTGCCGTCTGCTCGACGGGTCTCATCGGTGACCGGCTCCCGATGGACAAGCTGCTGCCCGGCGTGACCGAGGTCGTGCACGAACTCGCAGGTGGCATTTCCGGTGGTACCGATGCGGCGTACGCGATCATGACCACCGACACCGTGCCCAAGCAGGCGGCTGTTCATCATGCCGACAAATGGAACGTCGGCGGCATGGCCAAGGGGGCAGGCATGCTGGCGCCGTCGTTGGCCACGATGCTCAGTGTCATCACCACCGATGCCGTTGCCACCGCGGACCAGCTCGACAAGGCGCTGCGCGCGGCGACCCGGTTGTCCTACGACCGGCTCGACGTCGACGGCGCATCGTCGACCAACGACACGGTGCTGCTGCTCTCCTCCGGGGCCAGTGGAGTGGCACCGTCACAGGAAGAACTCGACGCCGCGGTCCTGGCGGTGTGCGACGACCTGGCCGACCAGATGATGGCCGACGCCGAGGGCGTGACCAAGCGAGTGCGGATCACCGTGTCGGGCGCGGTGTCCGAGGACGAAGCCCTGATCGGTGCACGCACGGTCGCCAGGGACTCTCTGACCAAGACGGCACTGTTCGGTTCCGATCCCAACTGGGGCCGCGTTCTCGCGGCAATCGGCATCGCCCCGATCGAGCTCGACCCGGATCGAATTGCCGTGTCCTTCAACGGCAGTCCGGTGTGCATCGACGGCGTGGGAGCGCCGGGCGCTCGGGAGGTCGATCTGTCCGGTGTCGACATCGAGGTGACCATCGATCTGGGTCTGGGCGCGGGGTCGGCCACCATCCGAACGACCGATCTCTCGCACGCGTACGTCGAAGAGAACTCGGCGTACTCGTCATGACCTCGGCCGCACTGGATTTGACGGCCGCGCAGAAGGCCTTCACCCTCGCTGAGGCATTGCCCTGGCTGCAGCGATTCTCGGGCAAGATCGTCGTCGTGAAGTACGGCGGAAACGCCATGATCGACGACGATCTGAAGCGGGCGTTCGCGGCCGACATGGTGTTTCTGCGCACCGTCGGAATTCATCCGGTCGTCGTGCACGGCGGAGGGCCGCAGATCTCGGCCATGCTGACCAGACTCGGCCTGGCAGGTGAATTTCGCGGCGGATTCCGCGTGACCACGCCCGAGGTCATGGACGTTGCGCGGATGGTGCTGTTCGGGCAGGTCGGGCGCGAGCTCGTCGGCCTGATCAACGGCCACGGTCCGTATGCCGTGGGGATCTCCGGTGAGGATGCGCACCTGTTCACCGCGACGCGTCGTACCGTGCTGGTCGACGGCATCGACACCGACATCGGCCTCGTCGGCGACGTCACGTCGGTGAACCCCGCTGCGGTGTTCGATCTCATTGCAGCAGGACGCATTCCGGTGGTGTCCACCATCGCTCCCGACCGCGACGGAGTCGTGCACAACATCAACGCCGACACTGCGGCCGCGGCGCTGGCCAGTGCCATCGGTGCCGAGAAGATGGTGGTGCTCACCGATGTCGAAGGCCTGTACACCGATTGGCCCGATCGCAGCTCGTTGACCTCCGAGATCGACGCGTCCGCGCTCGAGGCGTTGCTGCCCTCGCTCGACGCCGGGATGGTGCCGAAGATGGAAGCGTGTCTGCGTGCGGTTCGAGCGGGTGTGCCGTCGGCGCATGTCATCGACGGTCGCGTCGAACATTCCGTGCTGGTGGAGCTGTTCACCGGTGAGGGGATCGGCACCATGGTCACCCCCGATCATTCTTCTACGTCAGGAGTCATGCCATGACCGGCACCGAGTCCACCCTCGATCTGCAACAGCGGTGGTCGAATTCGTTGATGGACAACTACGGTGTTCCCCGTGTGGCGCTCGTGCGCGGCGAGGGTGCGGTGGTGACGGACGCCGACGGAAAGCAGTACCTGGATCTGCTCGCTGGTATCGCCGTGAACATCCTCGGACATGCCCATCCGGCGGTGATCGAGGCGGTCACCGCTCAGCTGTCCACCCTCGGACACACCTCGAATCTCTATGCGACAGAACCCGGTATCGCGTTGGCCGAGCAGTTGCTCGCGCACCTCGGTGCCGGGGCCACCGGTCGGGTGTTCCTGTGCAATTCGGGAACCGAGGCCAACGAGGCGGCCTTCAAGATCGCTCGCCTGACCGGTCGCCCCAACATCGTGGCAGCCGAGAAGTCCTTCCACGGACGGACGATGGGTGCTCTCGCACTGACCGGGCAGCCGGACAAGCGGATCCCGTTCGAACCGATGCCTGCAGGCGTGCAGCATGTACCGTACGGCGATGTGGCAGCTCTGGAAGCTGTGGTCGATTCCGATACTGCCGCAGTGTTTCTCGAGCCGATTATGGGCGAGGGCGGTGTGGTGGTTCCGCCCGAGGGCTACCTCCTCGCCGCGCGTGAGATCACCGCGAAGCACGGTGCACTGTTGGTCCTCGACGAGGTGCAGACCGGTATCGGCCGTACGGGATGGTTCTACGCCCACCAGTCCGTCGGCATCGTGCCCGACGTGATCACGCTTGCCAAGGGCCTGGGCGGTGGCCTGCCCATCGGTGCATGCATCGGCATCGGAGCGGCGGGGGAGTTGCTGCATCCGGGCAAGCACGGCACCACGTTCGGTGGCAATCCCGTATGCGCTGCGGCGGCTCTGGCCGTCCTGCGCACCGTTGCCGACGAGGATCTGATCTCGCACGCGGACAGCATCGGCAAGACGATCGAGCACTCCATCGAGAGTCTCGATCACCCTCTGGTGAGCCATGTTCGGGGTTCGGGACTACTCCTCGGCGTGGTCCTCACCGCCGCCGTCGCACCGGCGGCCGAAGCGGCCGCGCGCGAGGCGGGCTTCCTCCTCAATGCGGCACAGCCCGACGTGCTCCGGCTCGCACCACCGTTGATCATCACCGAAGAGCAAGCCGCGTCGTTCGTGACGGCGTTACCGGCCATTCTCGACGCAGCACAGGAGGCTCATCAGCCATGACCGTTCAGCACTTCCTCCGGGACGACGACATCACGCCGCAGCAGCAGGGCGAAATCCTCGCTCTGGCAGCAGAGCTCAAGCGTGCACCGTTCTCGAAGCGTCCTCTCGAAGGCCCCAAGGGGATCGGTGTCATCTTCGAGAAGAACTCGACGCGTACTCGCTTCTCGTTCGAGATGGGCATCGCTCAGTTGGGTGGCCATGCCGTCGTCGTGACAGGTCGCGACACACAGCTCGGTCGTGAGGAGACTCTGCAGGACACCGGCCGAGTTCTCTCACGCTACGTCGAGGCGGTCGTGTGGCGCACGTTCGGACAGAAGCGGCTCGAGCAGATGGCCACCGGCGCAACCATTCCGATCGTCAACGCCCTCTCCAACGAGTTCCACCCCTGCCAGGTTCTGGCGGATCTGCAGACCCTGATCGAGCACAAGGGAAATCTGCAGGGCCGCACCTTGGCCTACTTCGGTGACGGTGCCAACAACATGGCGCACTCGCTGCTGATCGGCGGTGTCACGGCCGGGCTGAACGTGCGGATCGCCGCGCCAAAGGATTTCGCGCCGCTCGGCTACGTACTCGACGCGGCGCAGGCTCGCGCCGAGGAAACCGGGGCCACCATCACCATCACCGAGGACCCGGTCGAGGCAGCCACCGGTGCCGACGCGCTCGTCACCGACACTTGGACGTCGATGGGCCAGGAGAACGACGGTCTCGATCGCGTCGCCCCGTTCCGGCCCTATCGAATCGACTCCGATCTGCTCTCGAAGGCCCAGTCGGATGCCGTTGTGCTGCACTGCCTGCCCGCACATCGCGGCGAGGAGATCACCGACGAGGTGCTCGACGGTCCGCAGAGCGTCGTCTGGGACGAGGCCGAGAATCGCCTGCACGCGCAGAAGGCTCTGCTGGTGTGGCTTCTCGAACAGGCCAGTCGACCATGAGCGAGGACGTCACTGCGGTGCCGTTGACGGCGTCGACCCGCGCGGGCAGGCAGGCGCGGATCATCGCGTTGCTGGCCACGCATCAGGTACGCAGTCAACCGCAGCTGGCGTCGTTGCTCGCCGCCGAGGGAATCGACACCACTCAGGCGACGCTCTCGCGGGACCTGGAGGAACTGGGTGCGGTGAAGCTGCGCGCACCCGACGGTGGAGTGGGGGTGTACGTCGTGCCCGAGGACGGCAGCCCGGTTCGCGGAGTGTCCGGAGGCACCGATCGGCTCCTGAAGTTGCTGGGTGAGTTGTTGGTGTCCACCGATCACAGCGGAAACCAGGCCGTGCTCCGAACACCACCCGGCGCGGCGCACTACCTGGCCAGCGCTCTCGATCGCGCTGCGATGCCCGAGATCGTCGGGACCATCGCCGGTGACGACACGATTCTGTTGATAGCCCGCGAGCCACATACCGGTGGCGAGGTCGCGGACAAGATCGAAAAGCTTGCTCGACGCGGTGACTGAGATCCGGTTACCCATCATGCGCAACAAGAACAACGAAGGAGCTTGAACACCATGGCCGAACGCGTCATCCTCGCCTATTCCGGCGGACTCGACACCTCCGTCGCCATCAGCTGGATCGGGAGGGAGACCGGCAAGGAGGTCGTTGCCGTCGCCATCGATCTGGGGCAGGGCGGCGAGGACATGGACGTCGTGCGTCAGCGCGCACTCGATTGCGGCGCAGTCGAATCCGTCGTCGTCGATGCCAGGGACGAGTTCGCCGACGAGTACTGCCTGCCGACGGTCCAGTCCAACGCGCTGTACATGGATCGGTACCCGCTCGTGTCGGCCATCAGCCGTCCGTTGATCGTCAAGCACCTCGTCGAGAACGCGCGGGCGCACGGCGGAACCGTTGTTGCACACGGGTGCACGGGCAAGGGCAACGACCAGGTTCGGTTCGAGGTCGGCTTCAACACCCTCGCCCCCGAGCTCGAGGTGTTGGCACCGGTTCGCGACTACGCGTGGACGCGCGAGAAGGCGATCAAGTTCGCCGAAGAGAACGACATCCCGATCAACGTGACCACCAAGTCGCCGTTCTCGATCGACCAGAACGTCTGGGGACGCGCGGTGGAGACCGGTTTCCTCGAGGACCTGTGGAACGCGCCGACCAAGGACGTCTACGACTACACCGAGGATCCGACGGTCAACTTCCAGGCTCCCGACGAGCTCATCGTCTCGTTCGACAAGGGTCGCCCCGTCGCGATCGACGGCCGTCCGGTGTCGGTACTCGAAGCGATCCAGGAGCTCAACACTCGTGCCGGAGCGCAGGGTGTCGGCCGCTTGGACGTCGTCGAGGATCGGCTCGTCGGCATCAAGAGTCGCGAGATCTACGAGGCACCCGGTGCCATGGTGCTCATCCGGGCCCACGAGGAGCTCGAGCACATGACCCTCGAGCGCGAGCTCGGTCGCTACAAGCGCCACACCGACCAGAAGTGGGCCGAGCTGGTGTACGACGGCCTGTGGTACTCCCCGCTCAAGGGCGCTCTCGACACGTTCGTGCAGCACACGCAGGAGCACGTTTCCGGCGACATCCGCCTGGTCCTGCACGCGGGCGGGATCATCGTCAACGGACGCCGCAGTGGTGAGTCGTTGTACGACTTCAACCTCGCCACCTACGACGAGGGCGACACGTTCGACCAGTCGGCAGCCAAGGGCTTCGTTCAGCTGCACGGACTCTCGTCGAAGATCGCCGCGAAGCGGGACCTGGGCCTGTGACGAATTCGGAGATCTCCCACGGAACCAACGAGGGTTCGCTCTGGGGCGGCAGATTCGCATCGGGGCCGGCCGCAGCCATGGCGGCGTTGAGCAAGTCGACGCACTTCGACTGGGTACTCGCGCCGTACGACATCCGCGCATCCATGGCGCACGCGCGGGTGCTGAACGGTGCCGGACTGCTCACGCCGCAGGACCTCGAGACCATGCTCGACGGTTTGCAGCGTCTCGCCGACGACGTCGCCTCCGGTGCGTTCGTGGCAGCCGATTCCGACGAGGACGTGCACGGCGCTCTCGAACGCGGTCTGATCGATCGCGTCGGACCCGAGGTCGGGGGCCGGCTGCGCGCGGGCCGGTCGCGTAACGACCAGGTCGCCACGCTGTTCCGGATGTGGCTGCGCGACGCCGTCCGTCGGGTGTCCGTCGGCGTTCTCGATGTGGTCGACGCGTTGGCCACCCAGGCAGCGGCGCATCCGACGGCCGTCATGCCGGGCAAGACGCATTCGCAGGCCGCGCAGCCGGTGTTGCTGGCGCATCATCTGCTCGCGCACACCCATCCGTTGCTGCGCGACGTGCAGCGCTTCGCGGACTTCGACACGCGAGCAGCGGTGTCGCCGTACGGTTCCGGGGCTCTCGCCGGTTCGTCACTGGGTCTGAGTCCGGAGAAGATCGCAGCCGAGCTCGGATTCGACTCGTCCGCCGAGAACTCGATCGACGCCACGTCCTCGCGCGACTTCGCGGCCGAGGCTGCGTTCGTGTTGGCGATGACGGCGGTCGATCTGTCTCGGTTCGCCGAGGAGGTCATATCGTGGAGCACGCCCGAGTACGGCTACGTCACATTGGCCGACGCATGGTCCACTGGCAGTTCGATCATGCCGCAGAAGAAGAATCCGGATGTCGCGGAGCTGACCCGCGGAAAGACCGGTCGACTGATCGGAAACCTCACCGGTCTACTGGCCACGCTCAAGGCGCAACCGTTGGCCTACAACCGTGATCTCCAGGAGGACAAGGAGCCGGTGTTCGACTCGGTGGCGCAGCTCGAGCTGTTGCTGCCTGCACTCACGGGATTGACGGCAACGCTCGAATTCCACACCGAGCGCATGGCCGAACTCGCACCGGCCGGGTTCACGCTCGCCACCGACATCGCCGAGTGGATGGTGCGGCAGGGGATTGCGTTCCGCGTAGCTCACGAGGCCGCGGGTGCCTGTGTCCGAGCGGCCGAGGCGCGAGGCGTCGGGCTGGCGGATCTGACCGACGACGAGCTCGCCGCGATCGATCCTTCCCTCACGCCGGCCGTTCGTGAGGTGCTCACGGTGGAGGGTTCCATCTCGTCGCGGGACGCCCGCGGTGGCACCGCCGCGGTGCAGGTGGCGCATCAGCTCGGGGGCGTGCGAGCCACGGCGTCGATGCTGCGTACGTGGGCCGAGGAACCGGTGTTGCGGCACTGAGTGCGCAATCGACATCCCTGCCGGTTCGTCGAGTGTGATGTGAGAAGCTTTCGTCACGCGAAGACCGATGCCGGTCGTTCCGTCGGGGCCGAACGCAGGAGTGTACTTGTGGGACTGAATGCAGACGCCGTACGCGGCCCACTGCGCCGTGCCATCGCCACGGCGCAGAACGGTCTCGAGGTCATCCGTCTCGGTGGGCTCGAGACCGAGGTGGACCCGTCACCGTTTCGGGTGATGGACCGCGAGCCGATGTATCGGCTTCGTCGTTACTTCCCCGACGATGTTCCTGCGGACAGTCCTCCGGTGGTGCTGATTCCTCCGATGATGGTCTCCGCGGACGTCTACGACGTGACGACCGACCAAGGGGCGGCGGGAATCCTGCACGGCATGGGGTTGGATCCGTGGGTCGTCGACTTCGGTTCGCCCGATACCGAGGAAGGCGGATGGGGCCGCACGCTCGCCGATCACGTGGTGGCGATCAGCGAGGTCGTCGACAAGGTGCACGAGCACACCGGTCGCGATGTACACCTGGGTGGCTATTCCCAGGGCGGAATGTTCTGCTACCAGGCGGCCGCCTACCGAGGCGGCCGAAATCTGGCCAGTCTCATCACCTTCGGGGCTCCGGTCGATACACTCGCCGGTTTGCCTCTCGGGATCCCGGCCGGAGTGGCGACGCGAGGTGCGGAGTTCCTGGCCGACCATGTGTTCACCCGGCTCGCCGTGTCGGGGTGGATGGCGCGGACGGGATTCCAGCTCCTCGATCCGGCGAAGACCGTGCGGTCGCGCTTGGATTTCCTACGCCAGTTGCACGACCGTGAGGCGCTGTTGCCGCGCGAGCCGCAGCGACGCTTTCTGGCGATGGACGGGTGGGTCGCCTGGTCCGGCCCGGCCGTTGCCGAGTTGCTGAAGCAGTTCGTCGTGCACAACCGCATGATGACCGGTGGGTTCGTCATCAAGGACAGACTGTTGACTCTGGCAGAACTGACGGTGCCGGTGTTGGCCTTCGTCGGCGAGGTGGACGACATCGGTCAACCGCTCGCCGTCCGCGGCATCCAGCGCGCTGCCCCGCGTGCGCAGGTCTTCGAAACAACCTTGCGCGCAGGCCATTTCGGCTTGGTTGTCGGCAGTACCGCGGCTGCGCAGACGTGGCCGACGACGGGAAACTGGATTCGGTGGCGGGAAGATCTCGGACCCAGGCCCGAGGCGGTCCGCGTCATGGAACGCGAGGATCACGGTGACAGCGACAGCGGAGTGTCGATCACCAATCGACTGATTCATACCGCTGCCTCCATCGCCGAAGTCGGCGTCGGTGTCGGCCGCGGGCTGGCGTCGGCCGCGACGGGGGCGGTGCGCGGTACCCGGGAGATCTCGTCCGAAGCCGTGCGTACCTTGCCGAGGCTCGCCCGCCTGGGGCAGATGCAGCCCCACAGCCGAGTCTCGTTGGGCCGCTTGATCGCCGAACAGGGACGTAAATCTCCGAACGGCGAGTGCTTCCTGTTCGACGATCGAGTGCACACCTACGATGCCGTGAACGTTCGCATCGACAACGTGGTGCGCGGTCTGATCAGCGTCGGCGTGCGGCCCGCGTCGCGCATCGGAGTGCTGATGGAGACCCGCCCCAGCGCGTTGGCTGCCATGGCGGCGCTCTCGCGGATCGGGGCGGTGCCTGTTCTGCTGCAGCCTGGCAGCGACCTGACTGCAGCCTTGCGGACCGTCGACGTCGACACGGTGATCGCGGATCCGGAGAACGTGGCAGCTGCAGTGTCGGTGACACCGAACGTCCTGGTGCTCGGCGGCGGAGACACGCGGACGCTCGACGTCCCGTCCGGATACGAGGTCACAGATCTCGAGGCCATCGATCCCGACACGGTGCGTTTGCCCCAGTGGTACGAGCCGGACCCGGGTCGTGCCCGCGAACTGGCGATGATCCTGTTCACGACTACCGATCACGGTCTCGAACCGCGATACATCACCAACCACCGCTGGGCCTTGTCCGCTTTCGGTACGGCCACCACTGCTGCTCTCGGTCCCGGCGATACTGTGTATTGCCTTGCACCGCTGCATCATTCGGCAGGAATCCTTGTCACGATCGGTGGTGCACTCGCGGGCGGATCGCGGATCGCACTGTCGCGTGGTCTCGAGCCCGAGAGGTTCAGCGAAGAGGTCTACCGCTACGGCGTCACGGTCGTGAGCTACACCTGGACGATGATGCGTCAGATCCTCGACGACGGCCGATTCCCCGTCGACTCCGGTCACCCGGTGCGGCTGTTCATCGGATCCGGCATGCCGGTGGGGCTGTGGCGACGCACTCTCGCAAGATTCAGCCCGGCTCGGGTACTCGAGTTCTACGCCTCCACCGAGAACGACGTGATTCTGGCCAACGTCGCAGGCTCGAAGATCGGATCCAAGGGCCGCCCGTTGCCCGGTAGCGCACGGGTTGCATTGGCGGCCTACGACCCGATCACCGGGCGTCTCGAAGAGGACGACGAGGGCTTCGTCCGACAGTGCCGCGACGACGAGATCGGACTACTCCTCGGCCGACCGAGCGGTGACGGCGAAGCGACCAGTCACGTCATGCGGGGAGTATTCGAACCCGCGGACGCGTGGATCCCCACCGAGAACCTGTTCCGTCGCGATTCCGACGGCGACTACTGGCTCGTCGACCGCAAGGACACCGTCGTGCGATCGGCCTGCGGGCCGGTGTACACCCAACCGATCGTCGACGCGGTGGGTGACCTGGACCAGGTCGATTCGGCTGTGGTGTACGGAGTGCGGGTGACGTCCGATCGGCCACGATCGGTGCGCGTCGAGGCATCGGCCACCGAGGTGGCCGTCTGCGCCATATCGCTGCAACCGGAAGCGGTGATCACCGCTCGTGCGTTGACGGACACTCTCGGCGTGCTGCTGCCGGCGGAGCGCCCGGCGATCGTGCACGTGGTGCCCGAAATTCCGGTGGGTCGCGCGTACCGACCGACCGCGACGGCGTTGAAGCAGGTCGGCATTCCGACGCCGAGTGCGCGTTCGTGGTACTACGACTCCGAGTCGAACAGCTATCGTCGAATGACGAAAGCTGTTGTGGCCGAGCGGTTCGTCGGACGAGAAGCCGCCGCCGAACAATCGTCGTAGCAATGACGTCATAGCAATGACTCAGGGCAGAACGGAACGTGTTCGGTAGCGTAAGCGAGTACACCACTTCCGGTTCGACCGGATCAGAACGAAGGACACCCGTGGCAATCGATTCGACACTGCTTTCCATTCTTGCGTGCCCAGTGGACAAGGGACCGCTGTTGTTGATCGAAGGGGAACTGCTCTACAACCCGCGACTTCGGCGTGCATATCCCATCGAGAACGGAATCCCGGTGTTGCTCGCGGACGACGCCCGCGATGTCGACGACGCCGAGCACGAGTCGATCCTGTCGCGCGCCACGTCCTAGTACTTTCCGTCGGTCACCCGCGTTCGTCGACCATTGGGTTCGTCGAACACTGGGTTCGTCGACTACGGCGTTCTACGACTACGGGGTTCTACGACGCAATGTCGCGGCGGCTCCGATCAGCGCGGCGACGGTGAAAGCCATGACCAGGGCGAGGTCGGTCCACATACGGCCGGTGGCCGCGGGGTACCGGGCTATCTCCTGGAGCGCGTCGACCAGGTAGCTCAGCGGCAGAACGTCGCTGATCGCGCTCAGCCAGTTCGGCATCTGGTCTCGCGGCACCAGTAGTCCGCACAGGAACAGCTGCGGAATCACGACGACCGGCATGAACTGAACGGCTTGGAACTCGGTGCGAGCGAACGCGCTGCACAGCAGTCCGATGGCGACGCCGAGCATCGCTCCCAGGACTGCGATCACCAGAACCCATCCGACCGAGCCCTCGATGTCGAGCCCGAGAAATCCGAACGCGACGGTGCACGCGAGCAGCGCTTGACCGACAGCGGCGAGCGAGAAGGCGGACCCGTAGCTCGCAAGCAGGTCCAGTTTGGACATCGGCGTCGTCAGCAGGCGTTCGAGCGTTCCGGAGGTGCGTTCACGCTGCATCGAAATCGACGTGATCAGGAACATGACGACGAACGGCAGGATGCCGAGCATCGTGATGGCGATCCGATCGAACAACGACTGCTGGTTCGGCTGGGTCGGCACGTCTTGGTAGAGGTAGTACAGCAACACCATCAGCAGGGACGGAACGAGCAGCACCATGGCGACCGAACGATGGTCGGCTCTGAGCTGGCGCAGGATGCGGCCGGTGCCGGCTGCATAGATCCGCGCGTTCACGATGTCTGTTCCATGGATCTGACGAGAGACAGGAATGCGCGATCGAGGGTCGTTTCGTTCGTGCGTGCGAGTAGGGCGTCAGGGCTCGATTGGGCCAGCACGGTGCCGTCGCGCATCAGAACGAGACGGCTGCAGTGCTCGGCCTCTTCCATCACGTGGCTCGAGACCAGCACCGTTGTGCCTCGTGCTGCGATATCGGCGAAACGTGACCACAGCTCGGAGCGCAGCACGGGATCCAAGCCGACGGTCGGTTCGTCGAGCACGATCAGCTCGGGTTCGGCAATGAGCGCACTGGCCAGGGATACCCGCCCCAGTTGACCACCCGAGAGTTCGCCCGCCCGTGACGATGCGTGGTCGGCCAGGCCGACCGACTCGATGGCGGACGCCACGTCCGCGCGGCGGCGACCGTACAGCGACCCGAAGTACTGCACGTTCTCGCGAACGGTGAGATCTCGATAGACACTCGGTGCCTGGGTCACGTAGCCGACCGTGCGGCGCAATGGTGCCGAGCCAGCCGGAGATCCGAGGACTGTCACGGTTCCGCTGTCCACGATCTGAGTGCCGACGATCGCACGCATCAGAGTCGTCTTGCCGCAGCCCGACGGACCGAGAAGTCCCGTGATGGCTCCACGAGGGATCGTCAGGGACAAACTGCGCAGCACCGTTCGTTTGCCGCGGCGAACCGTCAGCCCTGTGATGTCGACGGCGTGTTCACCGGTGAACGCCATGTCGGCCTCCAGACTCGTCGGATGTTGCAGTAGTAGCCCCGTCGCGCTCGGTGGTCAAGGGCGAAGCATCATAGGAGGGATGAATGCCGTTGAGTTGGAGACCGGGGAGCCCGACGACGCAGCGCGACGCATCCTCGGTGGAACCATCACCGTGGGCGACGTGTCCGTGCGCATCGTCGAAGTCGAGGCCTACGGTGGTCCGCTCGACGGTCCGTGGCCCGATCCGGCCGCGCATTCCTTCCGGGGGCAGACCGCTCGCAACGAGGTGATGTTCGGTCCTGCAGGTCGTCTCTACGTCTACCTGAGTTACGGAATGCATCTCTGTGTGAACGTGAGCTGCGGCCCGGACGGTACGGCCGCTGCTGTGTTGCTTCGTGCGGGTGAGGTGGTGGCGGGCCACCACGTCGTCGAGAGCAGGCGTGCCGGCCGCGGCCCACGATCGGCGCGGGTCGAGGCCGGTTGGGCCCGCGGGCCGGGCAATCTCGGTCGAGCAATGGGCGTGTCGCTGGAAGACAACGGAAAGGACGTGTTCGACGCGTCGTCGCCCGTCACCCTCGACCTTCTCGAACGCCCGCTGCACGAGAAGATAGTTGGATCCGGCCCACGGGTGGGGGTGAGTGCCGCGGCCGATCGTCCGTGGCGCTTCTGGGTGCTCGGGTCACCGTCGGTATCGAGCTACAAACGGAGTCCTCGCGCCGCCGCGCCCGGTGGCTCGGAGGCCTGACCGACGTGTGGATGCGTCCATGCAGGAGAATCGACGTCGTGAGTGAGAACATCATCGACGAAATGACCTGGCGTGGACTGATCGCGCAGTCCACAGATGTGGACGCGCTGAAGAAGGCCACATCCGAGGGCCCGATCACGCTGTACTCCGGCTTCGATCCGACCGGTCCTTCGCTACACGCAGGGCACCTCGTGCCGTTGCTGGCGCTCAAGCGTTTTCAGCGGGCAGGCCACCGTCCGATCGTTCTCGCCGGTGGTGCCACAGGACTCATCGGTGACCCGCGCGATGTGGGGGAGCGGACCATGAATTCCCGCGAGGTCGTCACCGACTGGGCGTCGCGTATCCGTGGCCAGCTCGAGCGGTTCGTCGATATGGACGAGAGCCCGACTGGCGCAGTGGTGGTGAACAACCTGGCCTGGACGGGGGAATTGTCCGCGATCGACTTTCTCCGCGACATCGGCAAGCACTTCTCGATCAACGTGATGCTTGCTCGCGAGACGGTCAAGAACAGGCTCGAGAGCGACGGAATGTCGTACACCGAGTTCAGCTACATGCTGCTGCAGGCGAACGACTACGTGCAGCTTCGCCGCCAGTACGGCTGCAGCCTCCAGATCGGTGGCTCCGATCAGTGGGGAAACATCATCGCCGGGGTGGAACTCAACCGGCGTCAAGACGCCGAGTCGGTCCATGCAATGACGGTTCCGCTGGTCACGTCCGCCGATGGGAAGAAGTTCGGTAAATCCACCGGCGGCGGCAGCCTGTGGCTCGACCCGGAGATGACGAGCCCGTACGCCTGGTACCAGTACTTCGTGAATACCGGTGACGCGGATGTGGTGAAGTACCTGCGCTGGTTCACCTTCCTGTCCAAGGACGAGTTGGCAGAACTCGAGTCGGCGACCACCGAGCGTCCGCACGCGCGCGAAGCGCAGAAGCGCTTGGCCGCAGAGATGACCACGCTTGTCCACGGTGAAGCGGCGACGCGATCGGTCGAACTCGCCAGCCAGGCGCTCTTCGGGCGGGCCGAACTGACGGAACTCGACGAAAAGACGCTCGCCGCCGCGCTACAGGAAGCGTCTGTGGCGGATATCGAAGCGGGTGCGCCGAACACCATCATCGATCTGCTCGTCGCTACCGGGTTGAGCGAAAGCAAGGGCGCTGCCCGACGCGCGGTCAAGGAGGGTGGCGCATCGGTCAACAACGTCAAGATCTCCGACGAGGAGTGGACGCCCGGCGCGGACGATCTCCTGCACGGCCGGTGGTTGGTGGTGCGACGCGGAAAGCGGAACTTCGCCGGAGCCCGAATCCTCGGCTAGATTTTCGATGGCTGCCAGTGGCCGGAGTCACATCCGTGTAATTTGGTTACGACGCCCGTCAGGTGGGTAAGTGACGCGGTGCGACCAGGTCGTTCACGCGAACTATCCGTGAACGACCTGGGGATTTGACGCGTTGTTATCCGGGGCGTAACTTTGTCCAGGTCAGAGCGACACGGACGCCAGCCCAGACCGCAAGGCCTGAGCGACGCGGAGTTCGCCTTCGACAAGATGAAGTCGATCGGATCGCAAGATTTCGACCCCTTCACGGATGAGAAGCCAGTTTGACTGCGCTCGATCATCTGATCTAAGCTGGAACGGTTGCCCCGGACACCCACGAGCTTCAGCTCGACGGTGAATGGTGTGTGCGTGTTCTTTGAGAACTCAACAGTGTGTCGATGAATGTCAGTGCCGAATGTTTTTGGCGCTCATGCCTTTTGGGGTGTGGGTGTGACATCTTCTTGCTTCATTCTTCCCGTCTGAGGTGAGAGGGTTTTGTTTGTTTTGCTAGTTGAGTTTTTTTGCTAGTGATTTGACTCTTTATGTTTATGACTGATTCGCAGTTTCGGCTGTTGATCGAGAGTCTTTTACGGAGAGTTTGATCCTGGCTCAGGACGAACGCTGGCGGCGTGCTTAACACATGCAAGTCGAGCGGTAA
>NZ_NOYB01000013.1:0-14056 GCF_002258235.1 Rhodococcus sp. 06-470-2
AGATCGTCACCGCACTACGACTACTCGAACGCAAACAAGTCACCCTCCCACCCAAGAAACACGGAAACATCCCACTATGAGCGAAACGAACGACGACGCAGCGAACGACGCGAACCTCGTCGCAGCCGATTCCGACGGGGTGGTCTCTGCGAGTCCTGCTGCCGTTCGAGTGGTGAAGGGCAATCCGAGCGACGAGGACCTCGCCGCGCTGGTGACGGTTCTGACGGCTGCGCAAGGCGGATCGGAGTCGACGGGCGATTCTCGTCCCCGCGAGCTGTGGGGTTCGCCGGTGTTGCTGCACCGCCGGTTCGCGGCTCAGTCGGCGTATTCGTACGCCGCGTCGGGACGCCACACGCGGTGACGGTCCGGTCCTCCGACGCTGCGCCGGGCCCTGTTCGTCTGGTCCTGGCGTCGGCGTCGCCGGCGCGCCTGTCGGTGCTGCGCGCCGCCGGGGTGGAGCCGATCGTTCGGGTGTCGGGAGTCGACGAGGATGCGCTGACCGATGCACTCGGGCCGTCGGTGTCTTCGGAAACCGTGGTCACGGAATTGGCCCGAGCCAAGGCTGCGGCGGTGGCCGAGACGTTCGCGGATTCGACCGACGATCTGGTGATCGTCGGTTGCGATTCGATGTTGGCGATCGGCGGCGAACTGCACGGAAAGCCACATTCGGTCGACGTTGCGCGCGCCAGATGGCAGTCCATGGCGGGCAACAGCGGCGAATTGCTGACCGGCCACGCTGTGCTCCGGGTGACCGACGGCGTGGTGGTGGCGCAGGCCGCAGCGCACAGTAGAACCGTCGTGCATTTCGCGACGCCGTCCTCGGTGGATCTCGAGGCCTACCTCGACTCCGGTGAACCGTTGTCGGTGGCGGGGGCGTTCACGCTGGACGGTCTCGGCGGCTGGTTCGTCGACCGCATCGAGGGCGATCCGTCGTCGGTGATCGGCATAGGCCTACCGCTGGTGCGTACCCTGCTCACTCGGGTGGGTACGTCCCTGGCCGCCCTGTGGGACAGCACCCCGTCCTGACCGTTTCGGCCCCGCCTGCCGGTGGGGTGCCGAAGCCGAATGCCACGTTCAGGGCAGCAGGTCGATCAGTTCGCGAGCCCACTCCTCGGCCATGGTCTTCGGCCTGATGTTCGACGAGCTGTCGTGGCGAGCATGAGTGCCGACCTGCTTGCCGCCGAGCTCGGTGAGCTTCTCTGCGATGATCTCGCCGCCGCGGTTGAAGGTGTCCTCGTAGACCCGGTCGCCGAGACCGAACACCGCGAACTGCAGTCCCGCGAGGTCGGGAGCATCCTCGACGAGTGCGTCGAAGAAGGGTTCTGCACCGGTGGGGAGCTCTCCGTCTCCGTAGGTGGAGCAGATGACCACGTGGAAGTCGTCGGTATCGATATCGGACACCTCGTACTCGAGCATGTCGCGCACCTCGGCGTCATGATCGCTGAGCACGTCCGCAATCTTGTCGGCGACCTCCTCGGCCGTACCGGTCTCGGACCCGAACAACACGACCACTGCCATGGATCGCTCCCCTTTCTCACACCTGCCCGAACACTCGAACAGTCGGAAAGCATAGCCTCACCGGCGATCCGGCCGAAAATCCGTCCTCGCCCGCAGTTGTGACTTGTCTCGAGATCACCAGAATTCGGGCGTCAGACCCCATCGATCGAACTCCGCCTCCACCAGCCCTCGCAGGTGTTCCTTGCTGGGAAAGCTGTCCGGATCGAGCCCGGTGACGCACAGGGTCGCGCGTTCTCCCGATTCGTTCCACCAGGCACTGACGCCACCGCCGGTGCGGCGCAGCAAGGCCACGTCGGTGTTCTGGGTGATCGACCTCATCGCCACCGCGGTGGCGTCGACACCACCGATGGCGCGCAGTGCGACACCTCTGGCACCGAGATTCGAGCACAGGCACAGCGGTGCCGAGCCCGACGCGGCGAGTTTGGCCACGATCGCGTCGGGCAGCAACTGCATCAGCGGCTTGAGGAGCTCGAATGTCGTCGTGACCGAGTGATCGGCCTGGTTTCTGAATGCCTGCTTGCTCGCTGCTCGAATCTCTCCGAGATCGTCGAGGTACCCCGCTCCTGGGTCGACGTGGATCGAGACACCGGACGTCGCGTTGGCACGTCGATCTCCTGCGGTCCTGGTACTGACCGGGAGGGCGACGCGCACCCGGTCCTCCGTGGAGACTCGGCCGCTCCCGGTCAGGATGCCGAGCACCACCGCCACCAGCAGACTGTTGGAACTGCCGCCTTTGCTCGCCGCGGCAGCGGACCACTCGGAGGACAGGCAGTCGACGACGACGGTGCTCGGCGTCCACGCACCCTCCGCAGGTGCGACGATCACCCGCGGACGATCCGCACCGGAGCCGTCCGGCACGACCGTGCTCGGGGCGGCGGACGCCGTGGTCCGTGCCCGTATCACCTCCAGCGCGGTGCGGCCGAGCGCTCGGGCCGCACCCGAGAGCGCCGCACCGAAACGGCCGAGACCATCGGACAGATCGGCTCGCGAGATCGCCGTCGCGGACGCGGAACCGTCATCGAGACCGACGCGCGCGAAATCGTCGGGCACAGCGTGTCCGGCCAGCGCGGCCGCTGCCGCCGAGGTGAGGGCGCCGCCGTCGCCGACGACGTGCGAGCCGACCAACGACACGACCGTGCCGCCGTCGTCCACCGAGCTGGCCGACAGACGCCACGCCGGTCCCCCGATCGGGTCCAATGTCACGGCGGCCTCGTCCTCGATCCACCTCTCGACGGCCCCGCGGGCGATCGGTGATCCGATGACCACCGGATCGGCGGCTCGACGAGCTGCGGTCCAACTGTCCCGGGCTCCGGGCACCCGGGCCCGCCGAACGGATCGATCGATGGGGCCTGCGGCGAGCATTCGCCACATCGATCGGAGTGCGTCCGGTGCGACGGCGCGGTCGAACCGCCAGACGATCTGGTTCACCACAGGTACCCCGAGAACACATTCCATGCGGAGGAACAGGTCGTCGTCGTACGTCAGTCTTTCCACTACGCGAGACTATCGCTGCGCGAGTGCGGACGCAGGTGGGCCGCAAATGTGTTTCCCGCCATATGTTTTCCGAACCCGACTGCGCCGGGCAGGACTGGTAGGTTGAGGGCGTTTTCCATGCCGAAGCGACTGCGAGTGACCCTATGAAGTTCGTGATGCCATTCAACGGCAGTCGCGGTGACGTGACGCCCGGTCTTGCCCTCGGCGTCGAACTCGCCGATCGCGGACACGACGTGGTGTTCGGCGCACCACCGAACCTGATGGACTTCGCGCAGGCGAAAACGGCTGAGTCCGAACGAGTCAGCGTGGTCTCGTTCGGGCCGGACACCCAGCGACTGTTGGAGTCGGAGTTGATCAGGGTGCGCATCAAGTCGCGCAACCCGCGGACCAAGATTGCGGCACTCGCGGAACTGGCCAATCACGGCTGGGACCGGATGACAGCCGAACTCGAGTCGATGGCCCAGGGTTGCCACGCGATCGTCACCGGTTCGCTGGGGCAGGAGATGGCGTTCAACGTGGCGGAGTCTGCGGGTAATGCCTTTGTGGCACTGCACTATTGCCCGCTTCGGCGCAACGACGTCGTGCCCGTGACCCCGGGAGCCGCGTTGCCCGGCTACGTCAACCGATCGATGTGGGTGCTGGCGGAGTCGATGCGCTGGAAGTCCATGAAGGCTCGCGAGAACGCGCAGAGAGTCTCCCTTGGCCTGGCCCCGACGCGGCATTCGTTGCCGGTTCGATCCGAACGCTACGGCGGAGTGGAGATTCAGGCCTACGAGTCGGCGCTGTTTCCCGGACTCGCCGAACAGTGGGGCCCGCAACGGCCGTTCGTCGGATTCCTGGGGTTGAGCAGCGGTCGAGTGGACGTCGATCCTGCGCTCGAGGAATGGCTGCAGGCAGGTTCCGCGCCGGTGTACTTCGGATTCGGCAGCATGCCCGTGCCCGATCCCACCGCACTGGTGCGCATGATCGAGAATGTGACCGGACGGCTGGGTGTTCGCGCTCTCGTCTGTGCCGGCTGGAGCGACCTCACCGGCACCGATCTGGCTGCGGCCCAGTCGAACTCGAACATCATGATCGTCGAGTCGGTCGATCATGCGAGCATTCTCCCGCGGTGCCTGGCTGCGGTCCACCACGGCGGCGCGGGTACGACGGCTGCGACGGCACGGGCCGGTCTTCCGACGCTCGTCTGCTGGTTCAGCGCCGATCAGCCGTTCTGGGGAGCCGCGCTGCGCCGGATCGGAGCCGGGACCAGCACGAAATTCTCGGCATTGACCGAATCCGTTCTGCAGCAGGGAATCATCGACATCACCACCGACCGAGCCAGGCAGGCGGCGCGCCGACTCGCCGCGACCGTCGCTCCGACCGCAACCGCGGTGAGCGCAGCTGCCGACATCACCGAGGCAGCAGCGCAGAGCCGCTGACGCAGTCACCAGAAACGCGCGGTCAGTTCCCAGCGACCCAACGCATCCGCCACGTGGTCGCGCAGTGCCCGGTCGTCGACGAATCGATCCGGATCCATGGCGTGGACGGTCAGGGTGATGCTCTCGTCCGTCTCGCACACCCACGCCGTCAGGCCACCGTCCAGCGATCGCGCGAACGCGGCGTCGGCACCTGCGAAGGTCGCTCTGCCCGATACGGCGCGAGCTCGAACGCCGGCCACCGTGGTGAAGACCTCGGGCAGAACGCCCAGGTTCGAAGCCAGACCTTCGGCACCGTCACGTGGTTGCGGAACACGCGCGACCACCGCGTCGGGCAGCATCTGCACGAGGGCCTGCGAGATGCCCGCGGGTGGCAGGCCTGCAGCCTGCCTGGCCGCGAAGGCGGTGAATGCCGCCTTGCTGGTCTTCCGAATCGTCGACAGATCCCGGTCGCCCGCATCGGTGACGGGCACCTCGATCTTGACAATCTTGGTGGCGTTGGACCGGGTGTCGTCGGTGGTGCGATCGCTGACCGGCAGAGACCACTGCAGCGAGTCTCCGATCGAGGCTCGCCCGGCCTGCCCGGAGGCTGCCGTGAGGACCGCGATGAACAGGGAATTCGACGTGCCACCCCATCGCTCGGCGGTTGCTCTCCAGGCAGTCGCGTCCACCTCCGCAACCGCGTGAGGCGATACCCAGTCTTCGTCCACCACTCCGGCGGTCGGCTGCGAGCGAGTCGGCTGCGAGCGGGGTGGCTGCGAGGGTGGGTCAGCAGCGTCCTCACCGGATCGGGCGGAGCTCGGAAGTGCTGACGCAGCGGTGTTCACCAACCAGCCGGCGACGGACCGCACCTGCTCCACGGCATCTCGTAGGTCCGAGCCGAGGACCGCGATGCCGTCCGCGCCCGGTATCGACCGAGGCTGCTCGGACGCGGAGTTGGCGGCAACGAACGCGGCGATCAGAGCACCGCCATCGGCGACCATGTGCGATGCGACCAACGACAGCACCGTCCCTCCGTTCGCCAAGGGTGCCGCTGCCAGTCGCCACCCGAGACCGGTCTCGGGATCGATGTCGCGATCCAGGCGGTCGTCGGCCCACGCCAGAACGTCGGTCGGTTCGATGACGTGTGGGTGAAAATCCCGTGAATGGGAGACGGTCGAGGCCACCCATCGATCGCGTGCCGTCGGCACCGTCGACGCGACCACCCGGCGCGCGAGCAGACCGTCGGACAGGTTGCCCCGTAGTTTTTCCAGATCTGCCCGCTGAACGGATTCGTCGAACCACCACAAGAACTGGTTGAAGACGGGATATCCGATGCCGTGATGCATTCGCAAGAATAGGTGATCGGCAAATCCAATTCGAGTCACGCGCCGAACCTACTACATCCGAGAAACAGGGGCAGTGGTGTCGATTTCCCATCACCGATGCATTCACACTCGGCAATATATGCACGGAAAAGGGGGGTCGATTGTGTTCCACACCATGTTCGGGCCATTCAGTGGCCCAGGTCGTTCTTCGACCCGGTGGACAATCTGCGCCACACCCCGATTGTGAACTGTCATCATCTTGACCAGCAAAATCAGTGACTCGATCGTAAGATAGGACAATCGGACACCCCGTCGACTGCCGATCGGAGACCTGAGGGTCAAGACGTTCGACAGTGAGAAGTATTACTTTTACGCGTCGCGAAATAAATTCGCTTTCGCCCTATCGTATGTTCTGAACTCACTTCGGGTCGACGGCAATGAAGTTGTTCTTTCAACGCGGAAAGCAGCAATCGAACAGCAATCGAATAAACGACCGGTCGGCTGCACGAACACCGCTGACAGGTTTACACGATCGACTCGACCGTAATCCAACGTGCAATACCGAACCAACGCCGCACACCGCCGACCGAGCCCGGAACGGAAGAGGACTCCCATGGAATACACCGAACTCGCCGACTACCCCCTCCCCGCCGGTCGTCTGACCGAGTGGGCCCCCCGCGTCGACGACGACCGTTGGGCACCGGACCCCCGTGGGCTGTCGTTCACGCACCAGGACCATTGCGAGCGCAGCGCGCCGGGCTCGTGGATCGGCACGGTGTTCGAGATCCACCGCCGCTACGACGTCGAGGCAGTGCGGGCAACCATCGCCGCGTACATGGGTCGTCACGAGGCGTTCCGCACCAAGGTTCGACGCGACGAGGAATCCGGTTCCTGGCTGCGCTACACCGCACCGACGGATGCAGTGCAGGTGACCGATAGGGCACACACCGAACCACATACCGAAACTCAGGTCTTCGGCCATCTGCACTCCTGGTTCGGCGAAACTGTGTCTCCGACGGCGTGGCCGCACTTCGTCCTCGCCACCATCGAACCGGACGACGCCTCCCGCGCTCTCTCGGACGGGCCCGGAGAGTCGTTCCTGCTCGCGTTCGCCGCCGACCACTCGGTCATGGACGCCTACAGCCAGATCTACGCCATCAACGAGATCGACCGGCTCTACGCACACGCTCTCGAGGGCGTCGACCCGGAATTGCCCGAAGTCGGCAGCTATGTCGACTTCAGCCAGGCCGAGCGGACTCTCGGCGAGACGCTGACCGGTGACCACAGCGCCGTACGCACCTGGCAGGACTTCCTGGCCGTAGAGGACGGACGCTTTCCTGCGTTTCCCCTTCCGGTGTCGGTCGACCGGTCGCCGACCGGCAGCGGCCCGGCCGCGCAGAGCAGTATTTCGTCCTGGCTGCTGACCGCCGACAAATCCGATGCCTTCAACGCCGCATGCCGTGCCGCCGGGTACAACATGCAGGCCGGGATCCTCGCCGCTCTGGCGCTGACGAACGTTCGCCTGTCCGGCCGCACGACGTTGCGCACCGTGATGCCGATGCACACCAGAGACGAACAGAAGTGGGCCGCAGCGGTCGGCTGGTACGTCGGAATCCTGCCCATGGAGATCGAGCTCGACAACGCTCGCACGTTCGGGGAGGCGATCGAGGCCGCGGCGACTGCAGGCGCGGCCAACAAGGGGTTGGCACGGATGCCGTACTCGAAGATCGCCCAGATCCTCGAGTCGACGGAAATTCCGCGATTCGTGGTGTCCTACATCGACCTTCGGTTCCTTCCGGACGCCGACCAGTGGCAGGGCCGCAAGGGTCGGGCTCTGCGAAGCAACTGCCACGCCGACGACGAGGTCTACTTCTGGGTCAACCGGACGCTTCAAGGGCTCAACATCTCCGCACGATTCCCCAGCTCGGACGTCGCGTCCACCAACGTCCACCGCTTCATCACCGAGTTCGTCGCCGTGCTGACGGCAGTGATCGACTCCGACTGCGGTACCGATACGGTGCTCACGTCGGCCTCTCGGTCGGTGACCGTCGCCGCAGAGTGAGCCATCGAATCAACCCGCGGCCCGTATCGAGGAGGACGAAGCGACGATGATCATCACCGCTATGGGCAGGTGGAATCCCGCTCCCGGTCGGCTGCTCGAATGGCACCCCACGTCGGCTGCCCGGGCGAGTGCCGAAGCGGCACCTGTCGATTCGGCTCCGGCCTCGTTTCTCCAGGAGGACCATCTCAAGGCCGCGTGGGCGGCCCGCGAACGCGGCGACGTTCACACCGCGTACACCGGGGTGGCAACCGAGATCGACGGTGACGTGGACACGGACGCGATGAGCCGCGCACTGGCCGCCTACGTGCTGCGGCACGAGGGTCTTCGATGCTGGTTCGAGGTCGAGGGAATCGACGTCGTTCGGCATCTCGCTCCACCCGAGGTCGCGGCGTTCGAAGTGACCGACGCCGGAGAAGCGACGGACGACGACGAATTCCAACGCTACGTACGGGGGCGCTTCTCGTCCGAGGCGACCGCGGACTCCTGGCCGGGATTCGTCGTCGGCGTGGTGGCCAGGCCCGGCAGCTTCACCCTGTACTACGGCGCAGACCACGCGTTCACCGACGGTGGCTCGCAGGCCTTGGTCATCAGCGAGTTGGCGGACCTGTACGCGCTCGAGACCGGTGCGGACGCACCGATCCCTGCGCAGGCAGGTAGCCATCTGGAATACGCCGCCGACGAGCGGGCGCGGGCCGCGACGTTCGGGGCCGATTCTCCCGAAATCGCCGCTTGGCGAGACATTTTCACCCGGCACGACGGCCGCATGCCTCGCTTCCCACTCGACCTCGGACTCGCGCCCGGCGAGAAAGCTCCCGTTCGCATCGTCGAACGCAACCTGTTGAACAAAGAACTGACCGCTGCATTCGACGCCGCGTGCAAAGCCGCCGGAGCCCGCATGAGCAGCGGGATATTCGCTGCGGTCGGGATCACCGACTTCGAATTGGCCGGAACCACCGACTACTTCGGGATCACCGTGCTCAGTACCCGGCACCACGGTGACTACGGGCAATCCCAGGGGTGGTTCGTCAATTTCGCTCCGGTCGCGTTCGAGGTGGCAGGAAACGACAGGTTCTCCGACGTCGCCGTTCTGGCCCACCGAGGCTTCGAGCAGGCCAAACGGATCGCGGAGGCCCCGGTGCACGCCGTACTGGGTGCTCTCGCCGCCGACGGCACTCTGGGTAGCGAGTTGGCCGTGAGCCCGAACATGCTCTCGTACATCGACTTTCGCTGGTTCCCCGGCGTCGGACGAGACGCGGACACCCGCGCCGAGCACTTCACCGGCGAGGGTTCGACGTCGAACGCATCGATGTGGATCAACCGAGACGGTGAGCACTTGTATCTGGTGGCCCAGACCCCTGATACCGACGTTGCGGCCGCAGCGGTGAAGCGCTACCACGATCATCTGGCCCACGTGCTCGAAGCCATTGCACGCGACGGTGATTACCGCCTCACGCACGACGATCTCGTTCAGGAGCCGGCCGGTGCGGGTCACCTCGATCACTGAGTACACCCCACGCGCGGGCACGGTCGTCGAGTTCACCGCCGTCGTCACCGGGAATCCGCAACCCTCACCGGTCCCACCGTCGTTCAACCAGCGGTTTCACCTCGGTGATCTCGAGCAGGCCGAGCGCGTCTGGATAGCCGGGGCCTTCGAAGTGCAGGGCAACCTCGACATCCGGGCGCTCGAGTGGGCCTTCGAGCGCCTGATCGACCGCCACGACACCCTGCGCAGTTCCTTCGTTCGCGTGGTGGACGGAATCGAGCGGACGCTCCACGAACCGGGTTCGGTGGAGATGAGGCAATCCACTCGAACCACCTTCTCCTCGGCGTCGACGCTCCGGAATCACCTCCGAAGCACGCTCGAACTGCACTGCGATGCAAGACGATTCCCGTCGTACACCTGCGTCGGAATCGACCGACCGGACACCTCGACGATACTGTGCGCTTTCGACCACTCCAACGTCGACGCCATGTCGATCGCCGTCGTCGTCGACGAGATCCACACCCTGTACGAGGCCTACCGCCGCTGCCCGTCGAACCCGGAGACAGACCTGCCTCCCGTCGGTGGGTTCGTCGAATACTGCCGCATCGAAGCAACCCAGCCACTCGTCGATCCAACGGACGAGCGCATGGTGCAGTGGTCGACCTTCCTCACCGAGTGCGGGGGCACCACGCCGCGCTTCCCGTTCGACCTCGGCGTCGCCGAGGGTGAAACAGCGCCTCAGGCAACGACTGTCACCTCCTTGCTCGACGCCCGGCAGACCGCCGACTTCGAGCAGCTCTGCGCCCGTTCCGGAGCCGGAATGTTCGCCGGGGTCGTCGCAGCGATCGCACAGGCCTGCGCCGACACGGGCGGACCGAACCGTGTGCCGTTCCTGTTCCCGTTGCACACCCGCCATCAGCAGCACTTCTCGCGAGCACTGGGCTGGTTCACCACCAACGCTCCCATGACCGTGGAGGTCGAACGAGATCTCACCGACACGATCACCGCGGCCCACACAGCGTTTCGCGCGGCACTACCTCTGAGCACAGTTCCGATCCCCCAGGTACTGAACAACCTCGGTGACGCCTTCACCCTGTCGCGTCGAGACGTGTTCATGGTGTCCTACATCGACTACACCAGAATCGGTGGACACGAGCGCTTCGACCGAACCGACGCACACCACATCAGCAATGCCACGGTCTCCGACGACGCACAGTTCTGGGTCTCCCGCACCGCATCGGGCCTGGCGCTGCGATCGCGATTCCCCGACACGGCAACGGCACACTCGGTGATGACTGCGTTCACCGCGGAACTGATCGCACTCATGCGGGCCTCCGCAGCGAAACCCGAGAGCGCAGCCCTCACACCCTGACAAACTGCGTTCCGCAGGCTCCACTCCCGCCCCTCGACAGATGTTCCGCATAGGATCGAGAGTGCAGACCGTTCACCCCCGGGCGGGCCGCCAGCCGAATATCTTCTGTAGGAGCCGATACGTGCCTGTACCAACCGATTCCACCGCAACGTTCGCCGACTATGCGCATCCGGATCGTCTCGTATCGACCGAATGGCTGTCCGCTCATCTCGGCACCCCCGGCCTTCGCGTCGTCGAATCCGACGAGGACGTGTTGCTCTACGACGTCGGCCACATTCCCGGCGCGGTCAAGATCGATTGGCATCTCGACCTCAACGATCCGGTCACCCGCGACTACATCGACGGCGAGCAGTTCTCGAAGCTGATGAGCCGCAAGGGTATTTCCCGGGACGACACCATCGTCGTGTACGGCGACAAGAGCAACTGGTGGGCCGCGTACGCACTGTGGGTCTTCACGCTGTTCGGACATCAGGACGTGCGTCTGCTCGACGGCGGCCGCGACGCCTGGTTGTCGGAGAACCGCGACACCACCCTCGATGTGCCCGAGTTCCCCGCAACCGAGTATCCGGTGATCGAACGCGACGACGCGCCCATCCGCGCGTTCGCCTCCGACGTCCTCGGCTCGCTCGGAACGGTGCCGTTGATCGACGTGCGCTCCCCCGCCGAGTACACGGGCGAGCGCACCCACATGCCCGACTACCCCGAGGAAGGCGCATTGCGCGGAGGTCACATCCCCACCGCCGTGAGCATCCCCTGGGCCAAGGCAGCCGCACCGGACGGACGCTTCCGTTCTCGTTCGGAACTGGACGAGATCTACTCCGGCACGTCTGCGACCGACGACGTGATCGCGTACTGCCGTATCGGTGAGCGTTCGAGCCACACGTGGTTCGTGTTGACCCATCTGCTCGGATACCAGTCGGTTCGCAACTACGACGGCTCGTGGACCGAATGGGGCAACGCCGTCCGCGTTCCGATCGCCAAGGGCGAGGAGCCCGGATCGGCTCCGGCCACTCGATGAGTGCCCTGCCGGAGTCGCTGGCCGAGATCGTCGAGGACTTCGCCGCGGTGGAGGGACAGGACAAGCTGCAGCTTCTGCTCGAGTTCAGTCGTGAACTTCCTCCGCTGCCGGAGCACC
The DNA here is from genome assembly GCF_002258235.1 of Rhodococcus sp. 06-470-2. Classification (NCBI taxonomy): domain Bacteria; kingdom Bacillati; phylum Actinomycetota; class Actinomycetes; order Mycobacteriales; family Nocardiaceae; genus Rhodococcus; species Rhodococcus sp. 06-470-2. Next base: position 11,790 of record NZ_NOYB01000013.1, read on the forward strand.
TTGCCCAGGATGCGATGGAGCCGGTGCCGGAATGCCAGTCTCCGCTGTTCCTGTCGGTGGACGCCGCCGATCCCGAGCGAGTCCGGCTGTACTTCAGCGCCCCGCCGGAAGCGCCGACCACGCGAGGGTTCGCCTCGATCCTCGCGCAGGGACTCGACGGCCTCGGCTCGCAGGAGATCCTCGACGTACCCGACGATTTCTACTCGGCGCTCGGGCTGAGCGACGCGGTCAGCCCGCTCCGACTGCGCGGCATGTCGGCGATGCTGGCGCGGATCAAGCGTCACCTTCGCTGACGGTCGACCGGCGACGGCGCGGTGGCGCGCCCGTCGTCTTGATCGATACAACGGGTCGTCGTTAGACTCCGCGGCAGGGCATCGATGCCCAGTCCCCCGACGCTGACGACGAAGGTTGGTTGCTGCCGATATGGAGTTCACGGAGTTGGCGGACTACGCGGTTCCCGCGGGCACGCTCACCGAGTGGATACCCAGCGTCGGTCCGCAGGCCCGCACTCCTGAGGCCGCAGGGTGGCACCCCGACGCCAGGCCGACGTCCTACGTCCACGAGGCGCACCTTCGTACGAGCCTGAGCAGTCCTCGTCGCGGTCGTGAATCATGGCTCGGCGCGGCCTTCGAGATCGCAGGCCCCCTGGACAAACCCGCGTTCCGCCGGGCAGTTCTGAACTGGATCGACCGGCACGAGGCGATGCGGTCGAGCGCGTCGATCGACGAGGTGACGGGCGAGATGACGCGGGTGACCGCGGCGCAGGGTGCCATCGACATCTGGCAGGTCGAGCAGGAACGGTGCGCGCAATCGAGCGAGGTATTCGAGCACCTGCAGTATCTGTTCGACGAGTTCACCTCACCGTTGATCTGGCCCGCCTACGCCTTCGTGACTCTCGAACCGGTGGACGAGACGCGTCCGATCACCGTCTTCTTCGCAGCGGATCACTCCATCATCGACGGTTTGTCCACGGTGTTGGTCGCGCACGAGATCGCTGCTCTGTACGGAGAGGAACTGGGCGGTGCGCCTGCTGCCCTGTTCGAGGCCGGCAGCTACCTGGACTTCGGTTCCTCCGAACGCGAAAGGAATGCTGAGCTCGAACATTCGCACGACGCCGTGAGGATCTGGCGAGACTTCCTGGTCGACGGCGACGGTGAACTACCGGCGTTCCCCCTCGACATCGGCGATCCGAGTCCGGACGATCTGCCGCAAGGCGGTTTGTCCGCGTGGGTGCTCGACCCCGAGCAGGCCGACTCGTTCTCGGTCGCGTGTCGCAAGACAGGACACAGCCTGTTCGCGGGATTGCTCGCGGTACTCGCCATCACCGGCTCGGAACTGGGCGGGGGTAGTCGTTTCCGTACGGTAACGCCGGTGCACACCCGAGACGAGCCCCAGTGGGCCTCCGCACTCGGCTGGTTCGTCGGACTGTGCCCCATCTCGTTCGACATCGCCGGTGCCGACTCGTTCGGTTCGGTGGTCGCGGCGGCCTCGGCCGAGGTGAAGAAGACCAAACCGATCGCCCGCGTTCCCCTCGATCGGGTGTTCACCACTCTGGGCTACTCCGCCCGCCCGCGCTTCGTCGTCTCCTTCATGGACGTACGGTTCGCGCCTGCGGCCGAGCACTGGCCGGACTGGAACGCCAGAGCACTGCGCAGCAAGCAGTACCAGCACGACGTGTACATCTGGATCAACCGCACGCCGCAGGGAATCAACATCGCGGCTCGCTACCCCAACACCGAGCAGGCGACCGCTCGGGTGCACGAGTACGTCGGTGCCTTCCGGAAGCTGTTGACCGATGTGGCGGACACCGGGACCGCGCGATTCCCTCTTCCGGACCACCACCGGTCCGATATCGGACATACCGACACCGGTCAGATCGCTACCAATCAGTAGCTCGCTGCGACGCGTCCTCGATCCGCTGCAGCTGTACGGACCGATTGCAGCGATGACAGTGCCGGTGCTTAGACTCCGACGTGACGTTCGTAACGAAGCACGCGAGAAACACATCTGTAGGAGGCTCAGTGCCCAGCCATGCCAGTGCTCAGATCACCAAGGTTCTTGTCGCCAATCGTGGCGAGATCGCGGTGCGGGTGATCCGGGCGGCCGCCGATGCCGGGTTGGCCAGTGTCGCTGTGTACGCCGAGCCCGATGCCGATGCCCCGTTCGTACGGTTGGCCGACGAGGCGTTCGCCCTCGGGGGTCAGACCTCGGCGGAGTCGTATCTGGTGATCGACAAGATCCTCGACGCCGCCGCCAAGTCCGGTGCC
>NZ_NOYB01000012.1:0-3455 GCF_002258235.1 Rhodococcus sp. 06-470-2
GTGTTCGGCGGTGTCCTACTCTCCCACACCCTGTCGAGTGCAGTACCATCGGCGCTGGAGGGCTTAGCTTCCGGGTTCGGAATGGGACCGGGCGTTTCCCCTCCGCTATGGCCGCCGTAACTCTGCGAAACAGTTACACACGGAACATCAGCGGTGCCACCGGATCTGGATCGGTGACGTACTGGGTTCATTCAATTGTTGTGCTGAAACGTGTGTTGTTTCAGATATTGCACAGTGGACGCGTAGCTTCTTTGTGGTAAGTCCTCGGCCTATTAGTACCAGTCACCTGCACCCATTACTGGGCTTCCAGTTCTGGCCTATCAACCCGGTGGTCTGCCGGGGGCCTTACCCCCTCGAGGGGGTGAGAAACCTCATCTTGGAACAGGCTTCCCGCTTAGATGCTTTCAGCGGTTATCCCTTCCGAACGTAGCCAACCAGCGGTGCTCCTGGTGGAACAACTGGCACACCAGAGGTTCGTCCGTCCCGGTCCTCTCGTACTAGGGACAGCCTTCCTCAAGTTTCTTACGCGCGCGGCGGATAGAGACCGAACTGTCTCACGACGTTCTAAACCCAGCTCGCGTGCCGCTTTAATGGGCGAACAGCCCAACCCTTGGGACCTACTCCAGCCCCAGGATGCGACGAGCCGACATCGAGGTGCCAAACCATCCCGTCGATATGGACTCTTGGGGAAGATCAGCCTGTTATCCCCGGGGTACCTTTTATCCGTTGAGCGACACCGCTTCCACTTGCCGGTGCCGGATCACTAGTCCCGACTTTCGTCCCTGCTCGACTTGTCAGTCTCACAGTCAAGCTCCCTTGTGCACTTGCACTCGACACCTGATTGCCAACCAGGCTGAGGGAACCTTTGGGCGCCTCCGTTACATTTTAGGAGGCAACCGCCCCAGTTAAACTACCCACCAGGCACTGTCCCTGAACCAGATCATGGTCCGAGGTTGAGGTATCCAATACGATCAGAGTGGTATTTCAACAACGACTCCACAGTAACTGGCGTCACCGCTTCACAGTCTCCCACCTATCCTACACAAACCGAACCGAACACCAATACCAAGCTGTAGTGAAGGTCCCGGGGTCTTTTCGTCCTGCCGCGCGTAACGAGCATCTTTACTCGTAATGCAATTTCGCCGAGTCTATGGTTGAGACAGCTGAGAAGTCGTTACGCCATTCGTGCAGGTCGGAACTTACCCGACAAGGAATTTCGCTACCTTAGGATGGTTATAGTTACCACCGCCGTTTACTGGGGCTTAAATTCTCAGCTTCGCCATCACTGGCTAACCGGTCCTCTTAACCTTCCAGCACCGGGCAGGCGTCAGTCCGTATACATCGTCTTACGACTTCGCACGGACCTGTGTTTTTAGTAAACAGTCGCTTCTCACTGGTCTCTGCGGCCCACACCAGCTCACACTGCAAGAGTGATCACCGGCAGGGGCCCCCCTTCTCCCGAAGTTACGGGGGCATTTTGCCGAGTTCCTTAACCATAGTTATCTCGATCGCCTTAGTATTCTCTACCTGACCACCTGTGTCGGTTTGGGGTACGGGCCGTGTAACAACTCACTAGAGGCTTTTCTCGGCAGCATAGGATCACTGAATTCGCCTCAATCGGCTACGCATCACCTCTCAGGCTTGATGAACGGCGGATTTGCCTACCGTTCGCCCTACAGGCTTACACCAGTACAACCACTGACTGGCCCAGCTACCTTCCTGCGTCACCCCATCGCTTGGCTACTACCAGATCAGGTCCCACGCATCCACCCGCCCCCGCACACCCGAAGGCGTGAAGTAAGCGAGATTCAGGGTGGTTAGTATCACTGATTCACCATGGGCGCGGTTACACGGGTACGGGAATATCAACCCGTTGTCCATCGGCTACGCCTGTCGGCCTCGTCTTAGGTCCCGACTCACCCTGGGCGGATTAACCTGGCCCAGGAACCCTTGGTCATTCGGCGGACGAGTTTCTCACTCGTCTTTCGCTACTCATGCCTGCATTCTCACTCGCGCAGCCTCCACACCTGGATCACTCCGATGCTTCCATGGCTGCACGACGCTCCCCTACCCACCCACACACCTGCACACAGATCCGCAGACCTGCATGGGGCTGTTGTGTGAGTGCCGCAGCTTCGGTGGTGTACTTGAGCCCCGCTACATTGTCGGCGCAGGATCACTTGACCAGTGAGCTATTACGCACTCTTTCAAGGGTGGCTGCTTCTAAGCCAACCTCCTGGTTGTCTTCGCGACCCCACATCCTTTTCCACTTAGTACACGCTTAGGGACCTTAGCTGGCGATCTGGGCTGTTTCCCTCTCGACTACGAACCTTATCGCCCGCAGTCTCACTGCCACGCTCTCACTCACCGGCATTCGGAGTTTGGCTGATTTCGGTAAGCTTGTAGGCCCCCTAGACCATCCAGTAGCTCTACCTCCGGTGAGAAACACGTGACGCTGCACCTAAATGCATTTCGGGGAGAACCAGCTATCACGGAGTTTGATTGGCCTTTCACCCCTACCCACAACTCATCCCCTCAGTTTTCAACCTAAGTGGGTTCGGTCCTCCACGACGTCTTACCGTCGCTTCAACCTGGCCATGGGTAGATCACTCCGCTTCGGGTCTAGAACACGCCACTACACACCTTGCGGTGATACGCCCTATTCGGACTCGCTTTCGCTACGGCTACCCCACACGGGTTAACCTCGCGACATGCCACTAACTCGCAGGCTCATTCTTCAAAAGGCACGCCATCACCAGCCATGACGAATCATGCACCGGCTTTGACGGATTGTAAGCGCACGGTTTCAGGTACTATTTCACTCCCCTCCCGGGGTACTTTTCACCTTTCCCTCACGGTACTAGTCCGCTATCGGTCACCAGGGAGTATTCAGGCTTATCGGGTGGTCCCGACAGATTCACAGCAGATTTCACGGGCCCGCTGCTACTTGGGTATCCACAACGACAGTTGCAATGTTTTCGTCTACGGGACTCTCACCCTCTACGACAGGCCGTTCCAGACCACTTCGACTAACACCACAATTTCTCACTGTCGGCCGATCCGGCAGAATCGACAATGCAAACCCCACAACCCTCCATACGCAACCCCTGCCGGGTATCACACGCACAAAGTTTGGCCTCATCCGCTTTCGCTCGCCACTACTCACGGAATCACTATTGTTTTCTCTTCCTGTGGGTACTGAGATGTTTCACTTCCCCACGTTCCCTCCACACACCCTATATATTCAGGTGCAGGTAACACGACATCACTCGTGCTGGGTTTCCCCATTCGGACACCCTCGGATCACAGCTCGGTTGACAGCTCCCCGAGGCTTATCGCAGCCTCCTACGTCCTTCATCGGCTCCTGGTGCCAAGGCATCCACCGTACGCTCTTCATTACTTACAACAAAGATGCTCGCGTCCACTGTGCAATTCTCAAACAACACACACCGGAA
>NZ_NOYB01000026.1:0-1534 GCF_002258235.1 Rhodococcus sp. 06-470-2
GCGGTGGACAAGGTCCACGCCAAAGGCAAGCTGACCGCCCGTGAGCGGATCACCGCCCTGCTCGACGAGGGCTCGTTCGTCGAACTCGACGCCCTCGCCCGCCACCGCTCCCAGAACTTCGGGTTGGGCGAGAACCGGCCCTTCGGTGACGGTGTGGTCACCGGCTACGGCACCGTCGACGGCCGCGATGTGTGCGTGTTCTCCCAGGACGCCACCGTCTTCGGCGGCAGCTTGGGGGAGATCTACGGCGAGAAGATCGTCAAGGTGATGGACCTGGCCGTCAAAACCGGCCGACCGTTGGTCGGGATCAACGAAGGTGCCGGAGCCCGCATCCAGGAAGGGGTGGTCTCCCTCGGGTTGTACGGCGAGATCTTCCACCGCAACGTCCGCGCGTCCGGGGTGATCCCGCAGATCTCGGTGATCATGGGACCCGCTGCGGGCGGGCACGTCTACTCCCCGGCCCTGACCGACTTCGTGGTCATGGTCGACGGCACCTCCCAGATGTTCGTCACCGGACCCGACGTGATCAAAACCGTCACCGGCGAGAACGTCACCATGGAAGAACTCGGCGGCGCGCACACCCACATGGAGAAATCCGGGGTCGCGCACTACGTCGCCTCCGGAGAACAGGACGCACTCGACTACGTCCGCGACCTGCTCTCGTACCTACCGAGCAACAATCGCGCCGACGCCCCCCGCACCGCACCCTCGGATCCGATCGTCGGGTCCATCGAGGACTCGCTCACCGCGGAGGATCTCGAACTCGACACCCTGATCCCCGATTCACCGAACACCCCCTACGACATGCACGAGGTGATTCGTCGGATCCTCGACGACGACGAATTCCTCGAAGTCCAGGAAGGGCGGGCCCGCAACATCATCGTCGGGTTCGGGCGCATCGACGGCCGGTCGGTGGGGATCGTGGCCAACCAACCCACCCAGTTCGCGGGCACCCTCGACATCGATGCCTCCGAGAAAGCCGCCCGGTTCGTGCGCACCTGCGACTGCTTCAACGTCCCGATCATCACCCTGGTCGATGTGCCCGGGTTCCTGCCCGGCACCGGCCAGGAATACAACGGCATCATCCGACGCGGCGCGAAACTGCTCTACGCCTACGGCGAGGCCACGGTCGGGAAGATCACCGTCATCACCCGCAAAGCGTACGGCGGGGCGTACGACGTGATGGGGTCCAAGCACATGGGAGCCGATGTCAACCTCGCCTGGCCGACCGCGCAGATCGCGGTCATGGGAGCCTCCGGCGCGGTCGGGTTCGTCTACCGCAAACAACTACTCGAAGCCGCGAAGAACGGTGACGACGTCGACGCCCTCCGGTTGACGCTGCAGCAGGAATACGAAGACACCCTCGTCAACCCCTACATCGCCGCCGAACGCGGCTACCTCGACGCCGTCATCCCCCCGAGCCACACCCGCGGCCAGATCGTCACCGCACTACGACTACTCGAACGCAAACAAGTCACCCTCCCACCCAAGAAACACGGAAACATCCCACTATGAGCGAAACGAACGACGACGC
>NZ_NOYB01000026.1:2010-3209 GCF_002258235.1 Rhodococcus sp. 06-470-2
CGGTTGGCCGACGAGGCGTTCGCCCTCGGGGGTCAGACCTCGGCGGAGTCGTATCTGGTGATCGACAAGATCCTCGACGCCGCCGCCAAGTCCGGTGCCGACGCCATCCACCCCGGCTACGGGTTCCTCTCCGAGAACGCCGACTTCGCCCAGGCCGTGATCGATGCCGGGCTGATCTGGATCGGGCCGTCTCCGCAGTCGATCCGCGACCTCGGTGACAAGGTCACCGCCCGCCACATCGCCGCCCGCGCCAAAGCCCCTTCCGTGCCCGGCACCTCCGAACCGGTGAAGAACGCCGACGAGATCCTCGCCTTCGCCGACGAACACGGCCTGCCGATCGCGATCAAAGCCGCATTCGGTGGCGGCGGACGCGGCATGAAGGTCGCCCGCACCCGCGAGGAGATCCCCGAGTTGTTCGATTCGGCCACCCGCGAAGCGGTCGCGGCGTTCGGGCGGGGGGAATGCTTCGTCGAGCGGTACCTCGACAAGCCCCGCCACGTCGAAGCGCAGGTCATCGCCGACCAACACGGCAACGTCGTCGTCGCCGGCACCCGCGACTGCTCGCTGCAACGCCGCTTCCAGAAACTCGTCGAAGAAGCCCCCGCCCCGTTCCTCACCGACGCCCAACGCAAGGAAATCCACTCGTCGGCGAAAGCGATCTGCCTCGAAGCCGGCTACTACGGTGCCGGGACGGTGGAATACCTCGTCGGCCAGGACGGGCTGGTGTCGTTCTTGGAGGTCAACACCCGCCTGCAGGTCGAACACCCCGTCACCGAGGAAACCTCCGGCATCGATCTGGTGCTGCAGCAGTTCCGGATCGCCAACGGTGAGGAACTGTCGATCACCGAAGATCCCGAACCGCGGGGGCATTCGTTCGAGTTCCGGATCAACGGCGAAGACGCCGGCCGTGGGTTCCTGCCCGCACCGGGCCCGGTCACCACGTTCATTGCCCCGTCGGGTCCGGGTGTGCGCGTCGATTCCGGTGTCGAATCCGGCAGTGTGATCGGCGGCCAGTTCGATTCGATGCTCGCCAAGCTCATCGTCACCGGAGCCACCCGCGAGGAAGCCCTCGCGCGGTCGCGTCGCGCCCTCGCCGAGTTCACCGTCGAGGGGTTGGCGACGGTGATCCCGTTCCATGCTGCGGTGGTCTCCGATCCGGCGTTCATCGGCGACGGGGAGTCGTTCTCGGTGCACACCCG